>JAUWRZ010000386.1 GCA_030610325.1 Sulfurimonadaceae bacterium
AGTATCTGACGATCCTTGCCGAAGAGGCTGTACAGAAGTTCGGAACCGACATCCTGACTGATGAGAGTAGACAGACCGAGCTGGCACTCTGGGCAAAAGATGGAGTGATGGAGCTGATCATCGAAGACCTGGCTGCTGTCAACATCCATTTTGATACCTTTGTCAGCGAGTCCTCACTCTATGATGACTGGGAACGTGTCCTTGAGAAGATAGGTGAAGGTGTCTACGAAGATGAAGGCAAACTCTGGATCCGCTCTACTGATCATGCAGATGAGAAGGATCGTGTAGTCGTTCGTGAAGACAAGCGTCCTACCTATCTGGCTGGTGATATCGTCTACCATAATCGCAAGTATGAGCAGGGATTCGATCACTATGTCAATATCTGGGGAGCAGACCATCACGGTTATATCGCCCGTGTAAAAGCGGCGGTAGAGTTCTCCGGGCATGACTCAAAAAAGCTGGAAGTACTACTTTCTCAGATGGTGAGTCTCCTTAAAGAGGGCCAACCGTATAAGATGAGTAAACGTGCGGGTAATGTGATCTTGATGAGTGATATCTCTGAAGAGATCGGCTCCGATGCCCTGCGGTTTATCTTTGCTTCTAAGAAGAGCGATACGCCGTTGGAGTTCGATGTAGAGACGCTGAAGAAGCAAGACAGCTCCAATCCTGTCTACTATGTCAACTACGCACATGCACGTATCCAGACTATTTTGGGTAAAAGTGATCTTAGCTTGGATGAGATCATGGCAGCAAAGCTTTTAGGTCTAAATGAAGATGGTGATGCACTGTTGTTTGAAGCGTTACTGCTTCCGGAAGTGATCGATGATGCTTTCCACTCTCGACAGGTACAGAAGCTTCCTGAGTACCTTAAAAGCCTCTCAGCAAGGCTGCACAAGTTCTATTACGACTACCGTATTATCGGAAACGAAGATGAGGCGAAGATGCTAAAACTCTTTTTAGTCGTCGCGCTCTCTTTGCGTACTGGACTCTCAATGATGGGGATAACCGCCAAGAACTCTATGTGATCAGTTGCCGAAAGGCACTGCTCCACTCCCTCTTTTAGATCTTCACGCTAATCATCTCATCTCTTTAACACTCTCTTACAAGTTCAGATAAAAAGAATCTTTTTAGTATATTAGGTACTATATTACAGACGGTATACTGTTTCCGGGTCTACGAGATGTTGAGGAGGAAGGTATGTTTAGACGTAAGCGTATAGGACGAAGTAGAGCGATCTATCTTAAGAGTCATGTTAGGCAGGCTGACCTACGAGATATTGATATAGCGGGCATAGATAAAAAGTGGATAAGTGAGATCGAGAGTAAGGTCATAGACTCTAAAGAGGACTCTTCCAAGCTTCTTCTTTTTAGAGCAGTCTCTAAAAGAGATGAGCAGCGTTTGTCGCTATTTTTGGCTCATGGACTCTCAAGTGACCTTTATCGCATCGATAGTACTAAGATGGTGGGAAGATATATTGGAGAGACAGAGAAAAATCTGAAAGCCATACTTGAGAAGGCTCGAAGATCGGGAGGAACACTCTTTTTTGATGAGGCTGATGCTATCTTTGGCAAGCGTACTGGTATGATGAGAAGAAGGAACAGGTATGCGAATATGGAAGTAAGTCATCTGTTTGAGATAATGCAAAGATACAATGTCCCCGTGATATTTTCAAGTCATAAGAGTTGGGGTAAGAACGAGGGTCTGGTACGCGATATGGATCTGGTACTGAGAGCAGATATAGCAAAAAAGGTAGGTGATGATGAAGTTTGATGTATTAAAGAGTATAGCTAAAGAGGCAGGCGAGATCTTCCGTGAGGGTTTCACTCAAAGTAAATCGATCACCTTTAAAAGTGATATAGATCTTGTGACGCAGTATGATCTGCAGATAGAGCTCTTTTTAAAAGAGCGTCTCGCTGTGGCCTTCCCGGAGCACACTCTTGTGGGTGAGGAGACGAGTGAGGTCATCACCTATCCGGATAAGGCTATCTATATCGACCCCATCGATGGTACGACCAATTTTATCCACGGCATCCCTTTCTGTGCTATCTCCATCGGTATCTGGGAAGATGCCCGACCTGTTGCCGGAGTGGTCTACAACCCTGTCCTCGATGAACTCTTCTATGCCGAGGCAGGCAAAGGCGCTACACTCAATGATGAACGCATCCATGTCACAGATACTGATACACTGAAAAACTCCCTTATTGCTACAGGGTTTCCCTACACCAAGGTAGACAGAGGTGAAGACCTTGAGTGGGTACTACAGACGATGGCTCTGGTCTTGCCTGAGACCCGAGATGTACGAAGACTCGGCTCAGCTGCCATAGACCTCTGTTATGTCGCTAAGGGGACGTTTGATGGCTACTATGAGATAAACCTCAAGCCCTGGGATGTCTCGGCGGGTATCTTGATCTTACTCGAAGCCGGTGGGAAAGTCAGTCGTGTTGATGGACAGGAATATACGCTTGATGAGCGAATTGTCGTGGCTACGAATGGGAAGATACAGGATGCCCTGGTAGGAAAGATGGCAGACTACTAGTGCAGACATCTGTATGTATATAATAAAATCTAATATTATACTTATTCTTAAACCATCCTATAAACACTTTCGAGACTATACCCATGCATTCACACAAGAGATCAATCCTTTCTCCATATTAACAGTCACCTATGATGGTAAGTTCTCTACGTTCTCTCCTGAGTTGATAGGAGCCAATAGCCCACAATATGGCAATTTTATCTTTGGTGATGTGAAAGATGATTCTCTTGCGGACTCTGTAAAGAACAAAGATTTTAGAGCTGTATATACGGCTATTAATAAAGGTGTAGAAAATTGCATGAAAAGTTGTGAGTACTACTCTTTTTGTGGAGGAG
>JAUWRZ010000326.1 GCA_030610325.1 Sulfurimonadaceae bacterium
CTTTCGCATCTACCGCGATACCCGCTTCTCAAAGAACAAGGCCCCGATCAAGTCACGCATAGGCGTCATCTTCTGGCAGGGGTGGGCTAAGCGGATGTCAAGCTCCTCTTTCTATCTGCAGTTCGAACCTGGAGCTATCATGTTTGCTGTTGGCATCCGGTCTTTCAAGCCTGATATGCTCGCTGCCTACCGAGCATATATAAAAGTGCAGAGACACCGGGACGGACTCCACCATATCCTCGAAGCGATCAAAGAAAAAGGCTACAGCCTGCCCGAACCCCGCTATAAACGCTACCCTAAGGGTCTCAATAAAGATATGTCCAATGCCTACCTCGCACTCTTTGACGCCATGTATGCTTTTAAAGTCACTGTACCTGATGAGCGGTTCTTCTCTGAAGAGCTGGTACTCGATGCCTACAGAGTCTATGAGGATATGTTTGATCTGCAGCAGTGGGTCTATGAGATGACACTTACGGTGGAGAGCGAGGGTGAAAGGAGCTAATGGATCGAAGTAGCTTAAAAAAGTGTTGCTGCTCGCATTGGAAGAAGTAGACTCGCGTCATCGTTCACCGGAGAGTTGACACGGGTGGAGACTCTGTAAGCTGTCATGTCATCACTTCCCGATGGCTCAAGTAGCTCTTGTAACAGCTCCTTTTCCTGGACCTCACTGTCGAGCCAGAGATCCCAGGATGCTTTGGGGATGATCACCGGCATGCGATCATGGAGGGGAGCCATCGTCGCATTGGGTCTTGTCGTTATGATGGCTGAAGAGATGACACTCCTGCCAGCCTCATTGTCATACCACTCATCCCAGATCCCGCCTAATGCAAAGTACTCCTGTTGCGTCGGATGGATCCAGTACGGCTGCTTCTCTCTGCCCTCTTTACGCCATTCATAAAAACCGTTAATAGGGATAAGTGAGCGTTTATGACGAAAGGAGTCGCGAAACATCAGCTTCTCATCGATGCTCTCCGAGCGGGCGTTGATGGGACGGTTCCCGGCGCTCTTGGCCCAGTGCGGTATCAGTCCGAAAGAGGTGTTGATATAGCGGCGATCACTTAGAAGTGCCGGAAGCTGTTGTGATGGTGCGATGTTATAGCTGGGGTTGAATGAAATGACTCGGTCCTCATGCCAAAGGTGACTCTCTCGCAAGGCCTGCTGCCACTGAGCATCATCAAAAAAGCCTACCCGTCCACACATACACTACTCTTTTTCTGATGCTACTTGTGATTATCGACCGTGGTCGGTAAGACACCGCCCGATGCCTGAAGTGTCAGGGCCTTTGGGTAAGCGCGATAGTGCTCACGTACCACTCTCGCAAGGTCGAGCTTGACATCTTCATCCACCGGTGATGGTGAGCTATCAGGAAGTACCTCTATGATACGCTGAAGAAGACTGTCCTGAGGTGCAGGCAGCTTCGCTTTCCATGAGAGAAGCAGCTCCCTGTCTACATACGCCGGCAGTGACCCGAGTATGCCTACATCGTTTTGATCATGGATGAGCAGACCAGAAGTCGTACCTCTATCTAAGGTCAGGACCTGTAAAAGATAGAGCGTATGATAGGCAAGCTGCGCCGCTTTATCCTCAGCCGAAGCCACCTTCTCTCTCTCCATCACATTTCGTACAATATTGGCATAACAGTCGATCGCAGCGTTACCTACGACCTCAACTAAAAAAAGATCATACTCCTTATCGCCGCTGTTATACTCTTCGAGATAGAAGTGAGTCGAACCGCGATGACGCTCTAAAGCCGGGATGTAAAAGTATCGGTCTCCCTGAGCCTCTGCCTCATCATATTGGCCGGCTGCCGCTGCCTGAAGACAGATGGAGTACTGTAACGTATCCTCAAGCTCCTCTATTGAAGGATTGAGATCTGCCATCAGACGCCAGTAACCGCTGCCATCTCTGAGTTGGGTCCAGCTAAAGTGCATATGGACAGAGGGTGAGTGCGGGTCCTGAGGGTGGATGATCGCTGAGAGTGCCGTAGCCGAAGCCAGTTTTTTTGATGGGCTGTCATCGTAGTGTACCTGTGAGATATTGACAGAGGCGCGATTGAACATGGAGGCATCCGTAGCCACATATCGTACACCACCGCCATGGCGGCCTTTATCACGAAACCACTCGACAGGTTCAAATGGTGTCTTAGCCCCAAGTGATTCCATCTTATCTACTAAACGTCTTTGCAGTGCTTCTACGAGGAGATAAGCT
This sequence comes from Sulfurimonadaceae bacterium, assembly GCA_030610325.1. Classification (GTDB taxonomy): domain Bacteria; phylum Campylobacterota; class Campylobacteria; order Campylobacterales; family Sulfurimonadaceae; genus BB26. The sequence continues at coordinate 2,209 of JAUWRZ010000326.1, forward strand.
TTTTCAGCTTCTGGTGAACTAGCTTTGGTTCTTTTCATAGTCAACTCTTCCTTGTGCGACATCGAAGCCCTTTTTACGGCGTTCTTAGCAGTAGCCTTAATATTTATTCTGGCATAGTAATATATTATTTATTAAAGGGTACTTCCAGCTGACTTTTCAGCCAGCGTGGAGAGAGTAATACCTTATGTCTAAAGGATAAGATTTGATCAGACCCGAACCCATCGATGAAGCGATAGTACTTGACCCGAAACGTTACCTTGTCAGTGAGACAGACCCAAAAGGTGTCATCACCTACTGTAATGACTATTTTGTAGAGATATCCGGCTACAGTAGAGATGAGCTCATTGGTCAGCCGCATAACATCATACGCCATCCCGATATGCCAAAAGTCGTCTTTAAACTGCTTTGGAGCCTTATCCAAAACGGCAAAAATATCAATGCCGTTGTCAAGAATCTGGCTAAAGACGGACGCTACTACTGGGTATTTACCGAGTTCAATATACGCCAGGACCCTTCGACACATGAGGTCATCGGTTATACCGCGTCAAGAAAGACCGTATCCAAACATATCATCGACATCATCGATACCCTTTATAAGAAGCTCGTCGAGATCGAGAAGCGTGAAGACGTAGATGCTTCTGAGAGATATCTGGACGCATTTATTAAAGAGAGAGACCCTGATCTCGATTTTTCAAATATCATGGAGAACATCCACAAGTTTTATTGATGAAGTCGCCCAGTCTGCTTCAGTAGCAGGCCCCACCAATGCCATTAAGTCAAGCTTTTAGTCCCTTCGGAAACGGAGAGTCTACTCCCGAACTGCGGAGGCAAAGCCTTCCGATTCCAAAGCAACGCCTCTTGGCTTAAGGACACCTCTAATAACCCTGAATATTGTCAGAGGGTAAAAGGAGTATGATATTTTTTTCTTTCTCTTTGTAGGACTAGCCGTAGCTAATTCAAAAAGACAAAGGAAGAAAGATCGTGCTTCTCTTACCCTCCCAAAGGGCGTCTCATACATATCCGTGAGTCTGCGTTAGGACCTTGCCACCGTAACCAGTTACGCTAACAAGGACCTGCCTTGATCACGAAGATGTATGAGACGCTGACGATACTCA
>JAUWRZ010000069.1 GCA_030610325.1 Sulfurimonadaceae bacterium
CGTAGAGACGACTGATCTCGATGACTCTCTGGAGTACCTTGCCTCAAAGCGATGCGATATCATCCCCGCTTTGACCCATCAGACTCCGGTAGACACTTTTGTTCATATCACCCGACCCTACGCTGAGATCCCTCTGAGCCTTGTCACCCATACAGAGGCACCTTTTGTCTATGATCTGGGTAGCCTCATCGGCAAGCCGATCGGAAAGCTTCATCAGAGCTGCATGGGTGAGGAGTTCGAACTACTGGGACTACAAGACATCGACTCCGTTCATCAGGGACTCAAACAGGTCGCTTCTAAAGAGCGGTATGGCTTTATCACCGATATCATCTCCATCAAACGCGTACTCGAATCTCATGTCATCGATGACCTTCGATTCACACATAACATCCAGAGCACGCTGCCTATACGCATGATCATGCATGCTGATGAGAGACTGCTCCATGACATCATCGAGGAGCAACTCGAGAGTATCGATACTATTGAGCGTGATGGCATCCTGAGTAGGTGGCTTACTGCAGAGTATATCAAGAGTTTTGACTACCACCGTCTTTGGTGGGTAGGACTACTTATCATCGTGATCATCTTCATAAGCTATCTTCTGAACCGACGTCTGAAACGGATGGTAAGTGAACGGACACAAAAGCTCGATCAGCAGATCAGCCTGTTTGACAAATACATCAGTGCCTCACGCACCGACACAAAGGGGATCATCACCTATGCCAGTAAGGCATTTTGTAAAGCCAGCGGATATACGCAGGAGGAGTTGATCGGACAGCCGCATAGCATCGTAAGAGATCAGGAGACATCCAAGGAGCTCTTCAAAGATCTCTGGATGACGATCAAGAGCGGACATACCTGGAGGGGTGAGCTTAAAAATAGAAACAAAGATGGAGGAGATTGCTGGGTGGAGTCTGTCATCAGCCCACTTTTTGATCGCGATGGTACGATCATCGGTTATGAGGCTATCCGTCATGATGTCTCGCTTCAAAAGATACTACAGGACTTCAATCGTAAACTGGAGTCGGAGGTCAAGAACAGGACCCTGGAGCTGGCACGCAGTCAAGACTATCTCGACATGCTTTTTGATATCAATCCAAGCATCGCCTATGTGATCGAAGGAGATCGTCTTATCAGAGTCAATAAAGCCTTTCTCTCCTTTACCGGTTTTACATCCCTGGATGCATTTTTAAAAGAGTACAACTCTATTTGTGATATGTTTGAGAAAAAAGAGGGCTATATCTATCCTAGGTTTGATCTGATCCATGGGGTAGAGTATCCCAAGTTCGATGAGAAGCACGACTATAAGGCTATGATCATCCGTAACAAAGAGCAGTCTATCTTTAGTATCAATGCCAGAGAGTTCACCCACGATCAACACAAACAGTACCTGATCATCCTTGAGGATATCACACTCATAGGGCAGACGGCTATTACCGATAAACTCACCGGACTCTATAACCGTGTCCATCTCGATAAGATGCTCACTCACAACATCAAAGGACTTCAGGCCAATGGGCATATCTTTTCGATCATGATCATCGACATCGATCACTTTAAAGCGATCAATGACACCTATGGCCACCAGGTCGGTGATGAGGTACTCAAAAAAGTGTCAGATCTCCTCAGTGACAATATTCGAAAGATCGATATCCTGGGTCGCTGGGGTGGAGAGGAGTTTATGACCATCCTTCCCAAGACCGATATCAAAGGTGCTATGAAGGCGGCAGAGTCACTGCGAAAGCGCATCGAGATCGAGATGGCCAAAGGTAAACACCCTGTGACCATCAGTATAGGTGTCGCACAGACGCAGGCACACTATGATGAAAAGGCTATAATACATAAGGCTGATTCTGCTTTATATGAAGCAAAAGAGCTGGGACGAAACAGAGTCATACAAGGATAGTGTCACCGATGAGACTGATATCTTTTTTATTGCTTTTTTTTACTATCTCTACAACACTGCACGCCCTTCCTGTAGTCGTAATAGACACCTACGAGACAGCACTGGAAGATTTTTCGGTAGGTCATCTGCATGACAAGGATGCATCACTTACGCTCCATACAGTGCAGAAGGCCAAGTTCCATACCGGAAGCAATCTCGAAAGCTTCTCTCCTCATCACGATATCACCTGGTACAAACTGATAGTACAAAACCAGACAGACCAGCCCAAGTCACTCTTTTTGCACAGTGACTTCGCCTATATGAGCCGGGAGATCTATATCTACGAGTTCATCGGTGAACAGCAAGTCGACCAGAATCGCTATGATCTACTAGATGCGAAAAGTGCGGAAAAGCTCACCGGAAGTACCCTCGTCTACTCTTTTGAACTGCTGCCTCGGACTACAAAGACCATCTACATAAGAAACCATGCCCTCATCCATCAACTGCTTGAGCTTTCCATCTATGATGAACGTAACAGCATACAGGCCCTGATCAATAAGAACCTCTACTCCAACCTTATTGTCGCGGTGCTCTTTGCACTGGCCTTTTATAATGGGATGCTGTTCCTCTTCCTACGGCGTAAAGCGTTCATCTACTACGCACTCTATCTTGTCAATGCCGCGCTGGGACTCTTTTATATGTACGGCTCACTCTTTCACCACCTGAACCTCTATGGTGATAACGTCTACTGGTTCAATATCACTGCCATCCTGCTCTCTCCCTTTTTGGCACTTTTTGTCAAAGCGATCTTCGATCCGGAGACACTTGGAAAGCCCATCAGTAAAGCTCTTGACATCATCATCTACCTCGCGATGATAGACCTGCTGGTCGTACTATTGGTCGATCTCAGTCTTGGCATGCAGATCGTCCCGATCGTCTTCATCTACACCTATGCTGTCTTGTTCTATACCGGCTTCTACCTCTACCGGAAGAGGCATCCACTGGCAAAGATCTTTCTACTGGCTTATCTTGCCTATACCATCGGCTCCATCATCACCATACTGATGCTTATGGGTGCTATTGCCAACAGTGCTTTGGCATTTCATGCCTCAGGTATCGGGATACTCATCGAAGCTGTCCTCTTCTCTTACCTGCTCTATTTTCATATTAGACTACTCGAAGAGAAGATCGTCAGGCAGAACAACATGATGATCATCAAAAATAAAAAAGCGCAACTCGGTGAGATGATAGGGGCTATCACACACCAATGGAAACAGCCTCTTACCGCTATGGGTTCTGTCATCACACTGCTGCAGTTCCAGCTTGATGAGAAAAAGAAGATCACGGCCAAAGAGCTCAAACCAAAGCTCTCCCAGATCAATGAGAAGATCCTCTTCCTGATCGAGACTATCGATGACTTCAGACACTTCTTTGATGCCGACACTACACAGGAGAGAAGTGATATTGCCATGATAGTCGACCGTGCTGTCACACTTTTGCATGACGATATGCTGGCGGCAAGTGTCATCGTCAAGACAGACCTGGACTTTAGCAAGCAGATCGCCGTACAGCAAAACGAGCTGCTTCACATCCTTTTGAACCTGATGCAAAATGCCAAAGAGGCCTTTGATATCGAGAGTAGTGATGTAAAGATGATCAAGATCGTCGGGGTGACAAAAGATGATGAGACTATCATCGATATCATCGATAACGCCGGAGGTATCTCAGCTGAGGACCTACCTTATATCTTTGATGAGGACTACACGACAAAAGAGGAGCTCGGAGGCAGTGGCCTGGGGCTGCATCTCTCCAGGTTTATCCTTGAAGAACATATGAATGGAAGGATCGAAGTGAAAGACCTTAAAGACGGTACGATGTTCCGGGTGATCTTACGATGAGAGCTTTGACACTGCTTTATGTCGAAGATGATGAGATGGTAAGAGAGAACTTCACGCAGATACTGCAACGCTACTTCTCGAGTGTGTTCGTAGCAGATAACGGTAAGAGCGCACTGGAACTGTACGAGAGGCATAGACCCGATGCGGCCCTGCTCGACATCTCTATCCCCCATATCAGTGGTCTGCAGGTGGCGGCAAAGATAAGAGAGAGTGACACGACGACGCAGATCATCATGCTCACAGCCTACGCTGATCAGGAGAAGTTGATGCAGGCTGTCAATCTCCAGCTTTTTGCTTACATGGTCAAGCCTGTCCAGCAAGCTGAGTTAGATACGACCCTGCGCAGTCTGATCAAAAAAGTCTCACAAAACACGCTGCTGACACTTACCCACGACTATGCATGGGATGATAATGAGAAAAAACTCTACTTTAAACAGGAGAAGATCAGACTGACCAATAACGAGCAACTGGCTCTGGAACTCTTATGCAACGCTCCAAACAGACGCTTTAAAGCCTGTGAGATCGCTTATGAGATCTTTGAGGAGTATGATGAACATGATCTGGAGTGTAACAACATAGTACAACTGCTCTCACGTTTCAAAGCCAAGATGCTCAAACAGTACGATCCAGAGGGCCTGTTTATTCAAAATATCTATGGTGGTGGGTATCAAGTCATGGTGGGGAGTAGTTAATCGTAATCATTCTCAATAAGATAAGGGCATCTCTACCGATCTTGTATCTATAACGTTTATGTTGAGCAATATATGACCCGTTTCACGGCAAATATTGGCTCCTGCTACTTGTTATCTCTTTTGGTCAGTTTGTTCGGATCTTGCTTTGTATGAAAAATAGCCAAAATCATAATGATATTTTCAAACTGCTCATACACTATGATGTAGGGAAACTTGTCCATGATGACTTTTTGAGATGTCTCGGTCTCATATTGATAAGTATTAGGTGATCTTAAAATATTGTTAAATTGTCTATCAAGATGAGATAAAAATCTCTTTTCTAACTTTGGACTTATTTCATAATAGTAGTCTAATGCGATTCTTAGATCATTTTCTGCAAGAGGGTGTAGTCTTAAAGTCAAGACTGTTTTTCTAAATCGTTTTTGATATCATCCCAATCTCGACCAATAGAGGGGTCTTTATGGAAGGAACTTATTCTTAAATCCAGTTCCTTTTTCTGTTCTTCACTAAGCTCAGATGTATTGTTTATAGGAGAAAAATCGTGTATCTCATTATCAACGATAAATTGTAATGCTTTCATGATCTCTTCTTTAGAACTATTAAAAAACTTTTCAATTTTTGGCTCTTCAATTGATAGCTCTATCATAAGTGTCTCCAAGTCTTTTTTGAATATATAATTGTAGCATAAGAGGATTGACGATTATGATATCGAGTGTGACAATGTAGTACAACTGCTTTCACATTTCAAAACAAAGATGTTAAGGCAGTACAATAGCAAGGGTCATTTTATACAAAACATCTATGGTGAATGATATCAGATCTTGTTGTAGAGCAGTAGACGAAAATAGTTTTCTTTGTAGACTAACGTATAAGGAGAGCAATCGTTGATCAACCCTTGGGTCAAATATTAGCTCCTTCGTTTTGTTAGACTTTTAGTAGACTTCTTTCCTGTGGGCTATTCGGATAAGAGTGATCACTAAAATATCGTTTTCTTTTAAATATACTATTCTATAGTTTCCAGCTCTTTTTCTAAACTTACCTTTGTGTTTACCTTTTAGAGCTTTGTCTGAAGTGAATATTCCTTTTTCAAGGTCTTGGATCTTTGAAAAGACAAGCTTTTGATCGTCAGAGTCTATTTTTTCTAATTCCTTAAATGTATTTTTAGGGATAATGATCTTGAACATCAATTAAGACCAAGCCTTTGAGCCACTTCTTCAAGGGAATAGACTTCTGTTTTCCCAGCTTTAAGGTCATCGATCCTTTTATCAGAGATCATTTCATCTAAAGTATCAAAATAGGTACTGACTGCTTTTTCTATGATGTAAGTACGTGAACGTTCTAACTCATGCGCATATGCGTCTAGATCAGTCAATAAGCTTTCATCCATACGAATATTGATCGCTTTTTTCATAATGTATCCTTTTGTATCTACATTATACTACAAAGGTTGATAAAGCCCAAGTGGTGTATATCGAGTGTGACACTGCTTCATCAGATTTGTTCTGTTTTTTAGTCCAGTAAAGCCATACTATTTTGAATGCTTTCATCTATGAATCTAAAAAGTTCATCTTTATCATTGATCGCTTTTAGGTATTTGTCTCTATGTTCATTTTTAATAAGTGGAGGGACAATATTATTTTGAATAGCTTGAAAAGCCATGATCAACCTTCCGACTCTTCCATTGCCATCGGCAAATGGATGTACTCTTTCAAACAAGATATGAAACTCCGCAATATCTAACAGACTCATATTGTTGCTATTAAACCTATATAGCAGATTTTCAATATCATTGGAGATCTTATTTGGTGCTGATAGTCTTATATCAACCCCTTTAATATGTCGTTCATCCAGTCTATAGGCTCCGACTGGTTTTGAGACAAATCCAGGAGCTACCTGTAGAGCGTCTTCAAACATAATGGCATGAATGTCTTTAATAAAACTACTATCAATAATATTTTCTCTATTGGTAGCCTCACGAACTATGACATCATAAGCTTTTGCAAAACCCAATATCACAAGTTGCTCTCCCAGTGGCTTATGTCCCGCAGTATGTCCTAGCTCTAGCAACTCTTTGGTCTCACCAAAAGAGAGAGTCGTTCCTTCCATTGCATTTGAGTGATGGGTGATCGAGATACGAAGCTGTCTAAACAGCTCTTCTCTCTGTCTTAGTGATAGTTCGTTTAGTCTTTGCATTGTCTTATCTCCTTAATGAACAATTTTTATTTTTAAAAAATCTTCATCATAACACTTAAAATGAGTGATAAAAAGGCCCTCTACTTGTTTTTGATTGGCTCGACTAGGTTATTATTCTATGCTAAAAGTGGATATTCAGTCCTAAGGGTATTTTTATATTGCATAAGTAGTGAGTTGTCACCTGACCCTAAAGTTTTACTCCAATCTTGCATGGTCATTGGTATCTGTTTTTCGGCTTGATGTTCAGCATAATCAAGATACATCGTTACAATTCGATTTAGGGATGTTATCTCTTTTTCTTCAAGGTAGTTTTTTGCTATAACTACATCAGATTTTAGAATTTTTCCTTTGGGAGCTTTTTTCCAATTCGTAAGTCCCATGAACTCTTGTTTGTGGTTAGCTCTTTCTACTAAAAGTTCAGATGCAGTGTGTCCGTGTATCGCCCAATGGAGTTTATTTTGTACAGTTGAAAAAAACTCTTTTGTTGTTGGCGAGTTTACATCATAGTCTAAGGCACTTGCATAAATATCTGTGATCTGCTGATAAAAATTTCTCTCACTCTCTCTTATGTCGCGTATCTCTAAGATTAGATCTTTAAAATACTGAGGGTTTAAAAAGCTTCCATTTTTTAGTCTTTCATTATCAAGCACATATCCACGAGTGGCAAATCGTTTTAAGACTTGTGTTGCCCACTGCCTAAACTCTGTAGCTTTGTTTGAATTTATTCTATAACCTAAAGAGATGATAGCATCTAAATTATAATGTTTAGTGTTATAGTTTTTCCCATCACTAGCAGTTATTAGGAATTTCCTAACAACTGAATCTTCTTGTAGTTCATTAGTTTTAAAGATATTTTTCAGATGTTCATTAACTGTAGCTATATTGACATTAAAAAGTTTAGCGATCAATTTTTGAGTAAGCCATATACTCTCATCTTCTACTTTTACTTCTATAGTGTCTTGTGCGTTGTTTGTAGTAAAGATTAAAAACTCTGCTGTTGAATTTCGGATTTGTAGTTTCTTTTTAGTACTCATATAAAAATGCCTCGATGATTGTATTCAAAGAACACTTTATCATAAAGGCATCGATTATCATGAATTAACGGAACATAAAAGATGTCCTTTAATCTCCAGAACATGTCTGAATACAAAGATATTGCTATTGTTTTATACTTTCCCTCGCTCCCAAATTTCATTTGGTAGTGTATACATCAACCCGCTCAACTTTTATACTTATGGGTGGAGTGGATTATACTAGGCATCACCAAGTACAACTTGGTAACGAGAGAGAGATCGTAAAGTAATATCAATTGATAAGTCTGCTACCAAAGTAATTTGGAAGCAAGAGGGGACTAGCGGTGGGAAGAGAAGAAGTCCCTAGAGACGGTACTTATCTTCTAGCTCTTCATCAAGGTCCCAAAGCTTTTTCTGCTTCAGTCCCTCTACGACAGATGGGGTACAGGTGACATCGTCCGGCCAGCGGCGTGTGAACCCGTCTATAGCGTTCTTATTTGTCCCGTTGACTCCGACCAGGTTATCATCGATAAAGACATCACGCTGAGCATCTATGTTGTTGACGACTCGCCAGACAAGCATATAGGCATTATGGAGATCATTGCCTACGGTATCTACGAAGATGACAATGCTTAGGTTATCACGCAGCGGTCTAAGCAGCTCGAAACATTCACGCACAGGTCTGGACTTGTCTATGGAGATGACTGTGATAGGGTTGGCTGTGTCACGCATATACTGTCTAAGACCGGTTGCTTCTTCTACTATCTCTTTGACCGCGTCGAGAAGCACTTCATCATCAAG
>JAUWRZ010000100.1 GCA_030610325.1 Sulfurimonadaceae bacterium
AAGGCGTGCTACATCCTCGGCATCTCTGGCCGTAGCAAAGACACGATAGCCCAACTCTTTAAGGTCATGTGCCACCTGATAGCCGATTCCGCTGGAACAGCCGGTGATCAATATACTTTTATTATCCATGGGTATGCCATTTTTTTGTTGATATAGTAACGTAAAGAGAGAAAATAGAGAGGGGTAAAAGGGAGTATCGACTCTCGACGTAAGATGTCGAAAGCCCTGAGAGTATCAGTTAGATATTGTCGCGAATGCCGAGAGAGTCTATCAGTTTCATGTAGCTCTCTTTGTTCGTGCGCTTGATATAACGCATAAGACGGCGACGCTGTCCTACAAGTTTAAGCAGACCAAGACGTGAAGCGTGATCTTTTTTGAATGACTTAAGGTGCTCGGTAAGCTCTACGATGCGCTCTGTGATCAGTGCGATCTGTACTTCTGATGAACCTGTGTCGTTTTCGTTACGTCCGTATTTAGAGACTATCTCTTGTGTTTTCGCCGAATCTAAAGCCATGATGACCTCCTGATGGGTATATGATTTTTTGTAACATTAAGCGTAATCGCTCAAGTTGGGCCGGAAGTATAGCAAAAAAAAGTATTCACTACAATAAAATTAACCTCTATCATCTCTTTTTCCGTTATAATAACGTCAATTTTGAACATGGAGCAGATAGCAGTATGTTGATGACACGTGCCAGTGAGTATGCTCTTTTATCACTTATAGTGATAGCCAAAGCCACAAAACCTCTCGACGCAGAGACCCTTTCGAAAGAGTTGGATATCTCACGAAGCTTTTTAGCAAAGATCCTTCAGTCCATGGCCAGGCAGGACATCCTTAACTCCTTTAAAGGTGTCAACGGTGGTTTTGCCCTCGCTAAAGAGGCCAGTGATATCACTATGCTGAGTATCATCTGTGCAGCTGAAGGTAAGAGCCCGGCTGTCTTTGACTGTACCGGTTCACAAAAGGTCTGTCCGTCTGACAATGCCTCGACCTGCCAGATATGGTCGTTTCTTAACCGCCTGCAGGGGAAGATAGACTACTTCCTTGATGGACTCACCCTGGCTGATATCCTGGAAGAGTGATCATTGGCCAAAGCTAAAAGTGTGACCGGACAGCTTAGCAGCATCCTCGGTTTTCTCGTCCAGCAACGAGACCTCAGTATGGTCTTTTTCATCATCGCCATACTTGCGATCATCATCGTGCCGCTTCCGAGCGGACTACTTGACTTTATGCTTACGATCTCCATCGCGATGGCCGTACTCATCATCATGATCTCGCTCTATATCCCCAAACCCACAGACCTGACCACCTTTCCGACGATACTCCTTATCATCACCCTGTTCAGGCTCTCACTGAACATCGCTACTACGCGAATGATCTTGAGTCACGGTAATGAGGGGCCCGACGCTGTCAGCGATATCATCTCAAGTTTCGGTGACTTTGTCGTAGGCGGTAACTATGTCATCGGGGTAGTCGTCTTCACCATCTTGGTATTGATCAACTTCATGGTCATCACAAAGGGTTCCACCCGGGTCGCTGAAGTCGCCGCACGATTCACCCTTGACGCGATGCCCGGTAAACAGATGGCTATCGATGCCGATCTCAACTCCGGCCTGATAGATGAAGGCCAAGCCAAATCACGCCGCGCCGAGATCTTACAAGATGCCAACTTCTACGGAGCGATGGACGGATCATCGAAGTTTGTAAAAGGTGACGCTGTCGCCGGTATCATCATCACGCTGATCAATATCATCGGCGGTTTCCTCATCGGTGTCTTTCAATTCGATCTCGATATCGGGACCAGTGCACAGACCTACACTATCCTGACCATCGGTGATGGCCTGGTATCACAGATCCCGGCACTTATCATCTCTACCGCGACAGGTATCATGATCACCAGAGCATCCAACGACAGTGGAAGTAACTTCGCCGAGGGCAGTATCAAGCAGATGATGGGTAACGCCAAGACGATGCTTATCGTCGGTTTTATCATGGTGATGTTCGCCCTTGTCTCGGGTCTGCCTACCTTCTCTATGGGTATTGTCGGTCTGATCTTTGTCGCGATCGGCTACTCTCTCTATAAATACGAGCGCGGAGAACTTGAGATAGCCCATACCCAACAAGTCAAACCGAAGAAGAAGATGCCAGGAGGCGAAGGTGCTGATGCGAGCGCTGCTGCACCGGTGAAGTCCAACGAAGAGATAGCCAAAGAGGAGGAGCGTGCACTTGAGGATATCCTCAAAGTAGAGATGCTGGAGCTGACACTGGGTTACCAGCTGATCCGTCTGGCAGACTCCGGACAGGGCGGCGACTTGCTTGAACGCATCCGCTCAATGCGACGCAAGATAGCTACCGACCTTGGCTTCTTGATGCCGCAAGTACGCATAAGAGATAACCTCCATCTAAAACCGAGCCAGTACCAGATCTTGCTCAGAGGAGTGCCTATCGGTGATGGTGAGATACAACATGACCGTTTTCTTGCTATGGACAGCGGGATGGCCACCGGCGATATGGAAGGTACTCCTACAAAAGAGCCGGCTTTTGGCCTGGATGCACTCTGGATCGCTCCGGAGAAGAAAGAGGAAGCCATCATGAACGGCTACACCGTCGTCGATCCGGCTACTGTCATCTCGACGCATATGAGCGAACTGGTCAAACATCATGCCGAAGAGCTTCTGACACGTCAGGAGACACAGGCACTTATCGATAAGATCAAAGTAGATTATCCGGTCGTTGTCGATGATACCTTCAAAGTGGCCAGCATCGGTCTTGTCCAGCGTATTCTCAAGGCACTTCTGCATGAGAAGATACCACTTAAAGACATGCTCTCCATCCTTGAGACCATCGCCGATATCGCCGAATACACCAAGAACGTCGAAGTGATCGTCGAGCAGGTACGCGCCCGGATCTCTCGCGTCATCACCAATATGTATGCCGGTGAGGATGGTCTCATCAGACTGGTGACCTTTGACACACAGAGCGAGCAGAAGATGCTTGAGAAGTCTCAGGAGCAAGATGGAGTACGCAATCTGCTGCTCAATGTCGGCGAGATCAACGAACTCATCCAGTCGACCAGTGAGAAAGCTACAGAGCTGCTCCAAAAAGGGGTATCGCCAGTCATCATCATCGTCGACCCACAGCTGCGTCGCCCACTGGCTGAGATATTTGAACGTTTCAGTCTCGATGTCATCACCCTTTCACATGCTGAGATAAACTCAGATGCAAGATTTGAAGTGATGGGCTCTATCACATTAAAAATAAACTGACCAAAAGGACTCTCTTGAACAAGACGATCTATCACCTCTCACACATAGACCTTGACGGCTACAGCTGTCAGCTTGTCATGCACCACACCCCGTATACTATCCACAGCTACAATGCCAACTATGGTGCAGAGGTACTCGAGCGCCTTAATGAGATACTTGAAGCACTGCAAAACTCCAACGAAGCGGCAGTCATCCTCATCACCGACTTAAACCTGACTGCCAGTGAAGCCAAATGGCTCGATAATGAGGTAAGGCGTATGAACGACCGGGGCAGAGATATAGAGATCACCTTACTTGACCATCATGGAAGCGGTCAGGAGAGTGCGGATCGCTATAGCTGGTACTACCTTGATACCGATCGCTGTGCGACAAAGATCACTTATGAGTATGTCAAAGAGAACCTTGAGATCGATGAGCCAGAGTGGATGAAAAGCTTTGTCGACATAGTCAATGCTGTCGATCTCTGGAAACAAGAGGAAGTCGAGGCGTTCGAATACGGTAAAGTCTGCATGCGACTTATTACCGAGACTCGCGAACTCAACCGTGTCATCTTTGCCAACGAAGACCGCGAGTATAAGCTTACTTTGTTGACTGAAGCAGCTGAGATGTCAACACTTCCCAATGCAGCGATCATACTTGATGAGTCCATCCATAGACTTAAAAAAGAGTTCTACAGGGATGATGAGGACAATACTCTAGATAATCTTGCCACCAAACGCATAGTCGCCCTGCTTGGCACAAAACGTCCGCTTATGACTATCTATTATAAAGGGTATAAAGGTTTTATGAGTTATGGAGTGGGCAACACCTCCATCATCGGTAACGGATTTTTGACTACTTATGATGAGTATGACTTTATCGTCGATGTCAGCTACCGCGGTACGATGAGCCTGCGTGCCAATAACCAGGTCGATGTCTCACTTATCGCCAAAGAGTGGGCACGGGGAGGAGGACATCCCAATGCTGCCGGTGGTAGGATACAGGGATTTAAAGAGCAGTATCGTTATGACAAGGCTAAAGCACAGATCGAACGTTTGATCGATGCCAATGAAGCCGTTGCAGGAAAGCTTAGACCTAAGCAAGAACCCGAGATATAGGGCTCTACTGCACAAGCGTAACCATTTTACACATCTTCTGGTCTTTAATCATATTGGATCCTTCATATACAACCACAATAATGCTCTTAAGATAATTTTGATATTATCAGATTATATGAGAAATGTAAGGATTTGCCGTGTCACATGCACTATTTATCTCCAAGCAACCCGTCTTAGACAAAGACGAGAGTATAAAAGACTACATATTCTACTATGCCCCCTACGAACAGACTCAAAACAGCAACCATACTAAAGCGTTCATCGATGCGCTTTTCCAAAGTGGCCTAAAGAGTCTCACAGCAGGTAAGCGTGCGTTTATCAAGATAAATCGCGAGATGCTTTTAGACCCTTCGGTCTTCTCCTTCCCCAATGAGCAGTTGGTCTTGGGTATCGATAATGCTGACCCGATCGATGAGACGGTCATACGTCGTGTCAATGAGCTCAAAGACCTGAACTTCAAGTTTGCTATCTTTCACACCTCCAGCAGAGAGGATATGCTTACTGAGATCACACCACTGTTACCTTTCGTAGAGTACTTTATTGTCGATACCTCTACCATCGATGCAGACGCTTTTAAAGAGGATATGCAAAGACTTCAACAGCATCCCATCACTATGATCTCCGCAAACCTTACTGATGATAAAGTAAAAGCCTCTTTCAGCGCTCTGGGTTTTGAGCTTTTTTCCGGACACTACTTTATGGATACTCCGCTCGATGATGAGAAGGAGATCGCCAAAGGGTATCAGGAGACACTCAAACTACTCAATATCCTCGAGAACAGTGACTCCATCGATGAGATAGCAGCCGAGTTTGCGACCTACCCCCATATCACCCTGCAGCTATTGCGTTATTTGAACTCACCGGCTTTTGCCCTGCAGCGTACGATAAAATCTATCCGTCATGCACTTTTACTGATAGGCCGTAAAGACCTGCGCCGATGGCTGCTACTACTTGCGTTCACGCAGACCAGCGACAGTGATGCTGCCAACAACCCACTGCTTTACAGTGCTAATGTACGTATGGCGATCATGCGCTTTCTTGTCAACCAGCTTCAAAACAGCACAAAAGCTCTCTCCGACGAAGCTCCTTTTGTCGCAGTACTCTCACTGCTTCAACCACTTATCGGTGTCTCTTACAAAAAGATCTTTGAGTCTATCAGTGTAGATGAGAACATCAAGAGTGCTATCACCGCTTATGAAGGTACCTTGGGGAAACTGCTTGAGCTCTGTATCGCTACAGAGCAGTTGGACCAGAAGCGTGTAGTCACTCTTCTTAAGGAGTTAGACCTCGATCCGGAAGCTTTTGAGAAAGCCCTTCTTGAAAGTTACGATGAGCAGCAGTAACTTCTACTTTGCCCGACAACCGATCCTTGATCGCAAAGGCAAAGTACACGCATACGAACTCCTCTACCGAAGCAGTACGCTCAACAGAGCAGGTGAGATACCCCGTAATGCCACCGAACAGGTACTCGTCAATGCTATGAACTTTGCCGGTCTGGACAACCTCATAGGTCGCGGAAGCAAGGCATTTATCAACATAGATGAACAGATGCTTTTCTCCAGTGTACTTGAAAGTATCCCCAAAGAGCACTTTATCCTTGAGCTACTTGAGACCATCGAGTTCACACCAAAGGTCACAGCCCGTGTAGAGCAACTACATAGGAGTGGTTACCTCTTTGCCCTTGATGACATCATCTGCAGCAAAGAGGTCATCGACTCCATCAAGCCGCTACTCCCCTTTGTCGCAGTCATCAAACTCGATCCCCCGGAATCTATCGAGACCTACAAGCGCTATGTAGGCCTCTTTAAAAAGATGGGTATCTCTGTCCTGGCAGAGAAGGTCGAGACACAAGAGGAGCATGACACCTTTCATGCCATGGGCTGTGATCTTTTTCAGGGTTACTATTTTGCCAAGCCTATCATCGTCAGTGGCAAGAAGATCGATACATCAGCAGCACGACTTATAGAGATACTCGCACTACTCAACGATGAGAACATCACAAAGGCCTTACAGCTTTTTGAACAAGATGCTGCTTTGACGCTCCAACTACTTCGTTACATGAACTCAGCCGCCTTTAGTTTTCGTACTGATATCAACTCAGTCCGTCATGCAGTGACACTCCTTGGCAGCGGCTATCTCAAACAGTGGTTGACACTGATGACTTATGCCAGAGCTTCCAAGGATGGGTTAGATTCTCCACTTCTCTTCCTTGCACAGGACCGCGCAAGTATGATGGAGCTGCTTAGTGCAGAGATCATCGGGAAAAAGAGTCGTGAACAGGCAAATCTTATCGGGCTGCTCTCACTTGTAGACTCACTTTTTCAAAGGCCTATGGAGGAACTTCTCCATGAGGTCCATGTAGATGAGAGTATCACCGATATACTGCTCAACCAAAGTGAGAGTGATATGAGCAAGGTCTATCAGCTTGTCATCGCTCTCGAAGCACTTGATAATAAGAAGATAGACCGACTCCTGGCCGAACTCGGATTTGACCGCAGAAGACTTGCCGGTACGATACAGCAGTGTTATGAGATAGCAGAGAGATCACAACAGAGTCTCGAAGCATAAGCCAGGAGTCACATACTACCGTACGATCACATGTCCTGCGACTACCTCGACCTTTCCCTCAAGCTCATACGCAAACAGAGTCTCACCAAACTTTTTGACGACCTCTTCATAAGAGGGATTGCTCTTGCAAAAATATAATAGTGGGTCAGACGTCTCAGTGATATCTGCGTGTGCGAATCTATTGGCAAAAGCTTCTATATCGTAGATGGGCTCAGCTTTACCCTCAGCCAGCAGGCGATTGGTCCCTTCACTCTGCGCGATCTGATGCGGCAGGACATAGATCTTCTTCCCCATCTTAAGCGCAAACTCCACACTTCGCATACTGCCACTTCCCAGATCAGCCTGTGTGACGATCAGGGCATCACCAAGGGCCACGACCAACTCGTTCCTGACGACAAAACTCCAGGGAGTCTGCCTGAAGTCCGGATCAAACTGACTGATGGTCAAGCCCTGCTCTTCAATAGCCATGATCAGTTCGGTATTTACCAC
>JAUWRZ010000048.1 GCA_030610325.1 Sulfurimonadaceae bacterium
CGGTGAAGGGGCTGCTACCAATCCCTATAATGACATCTATACGACTGAGTTTATGATCGTCATCGGCTCGAACACGACCGAAGCTCACCCTATTGTTGCGAACCGGATGATCGACGCGGCACGGAAAGATCATAACTTGGCCGTCATCGATGTACGTGATATCAAGCTGATGAAGTATGCCAAGCATAAAGCGATCGTACCGCATGAAGCAAACCTGCTGATCTTGAACATGATGGCGTATGTCATCATCGATGAAG
This sequence comes from Sulfurimonadaceae bacterium, assembly GCA_030610325.1. Lineage (GTDB taxonomy): Bacteria > Campylobacterota > Campylobacteria > Campylobacterales > Sulfurimonadaceae > BB26. The sequence goes on from JAUWRZ010000048.1 coordinate 258, forward strand.
AGCTCTATAACAGAGAGTTCATCGCTACACGGACAAAATGGTTTGTGGAGTATAAAGAGAAGATCCTCAATGACCCTTATGCGAACCCTGACTACTTCAAACAGGTCAAAGGGTATGAGCATCTGGCTAAACTCATCCCTAACATCGCGCGCGAATATGCAGTCAAAAAGTCAATGATCTTCTGGGGGCTGGGTATTACTGAGCATCTTGACGGCTCTTATGCGGTCATGGCGATCACCCACCTGGCGCTGATCACAGGTAATATTGGTCATCACGGTGCCGGATTGATGCCGCTTCGTGGGCAGAACAATGTCCAGGGCGCTTGTGATATGGGCTGTCTGCCCTATTATGATCCGGATTATCAGGAGCCTAAAGAGGTCGGCTTGATGACACCACAGCTAGTCGATGCGATGAACGAAGGTAAGATCAAGGCACTGCTGAACATGGGTGAGGATATCACGCATATCCATCCAAATCTGAACAAGGTCGAGAAGGCGATGGAGAACCTGGAGTTTGTCATGGTCCAGGAGGTGATGATGAACGATATCGCCGCGCGTGCAGATATCGTCGTCGGTGTTAAATCAGCCTATGAGAAGACGGGTGTCTACGTCAACGCTATGCGTCGTCTGCACCTCTCTCAACCGCTGGTAAAGTCAGACCTTCCTGATGACTGGGAAGTGATCCAGATGTTAGATAACAAGATGGGTGGCAGCTATGACTACAAAGACAGTGGAGAGGTGTGGGACGAGGTACGTGAAGTAGCTCACCGTCGTTTCAGCGGTGCCTCTTATATGCGTCTGGAGCGTCACCGTAAGCGTGGATTGCAGTGGCCGGTCTATACAGAAGACACTCCTGTGCTTCACCTGCTGGACTTCAGGACAGATGATGGCCTTGGTGAGTTCCATTACCATCAGTATGAGCCACGTGGTATGATCGAAGAGATCATCGATGATAGCTTTACCGGTTACTACCTGACCACAGGACGCACGCTTGCGCACTATAACAATGCTGCGCAGACAAAACCAAGTGAGAAACTGAATAAACGTTATGATGAGGATATTCTGCTCGTCTGTGAGGATGATGCCGCTGACTTCACGACTGAGAAAGTGATCTTAAAGACAGAGTTTGGAGAGACATCACCCCTGACGGTCAAGTTCACTACCCGTGTTCAGCCAAAGACTCTTTTCGTCACGTTCCATCACAGCAAGTCAAGGATCAACGCCATCTTCGGTGACAGACACGACGAACTGATAATGACCGCAGCCTTTAAATCCATCAAAGTCGAGATCGTCCCTGCGTAAAAGCAGGAAATAGGGAATTGGCAAGAGAATGCGTTATGACACGGGCTTATGGGTCGATCTCTTTCACGGGCACGGGGTCATGGGTCAACTTTTTTAGTGCCAAGCCTGCGCAGGCAGATAAAAGTGGAGCCTTGACCCCCTAAAGTCTATACGACTGATAGTGCCAAAGAAGAGCTGTTATGGCTTAGCGCCTTATTCGTCCAAAAAGTCCAGCAACAGTAAAGCTATAAGTCTCATTCAGCTCATGATGCAACAAAGCGTCTTGTTGACTCAAAAACACCATCCATGCACAAAACCAAAAAAGGCAGACCCCTTGAGCCGTAAAAAAGGCGATATAGCCGAAGAAGAAGCCTGCGAATATCTACGAAAAAGAGGCTTCTCCATCATAGACCGTAATGTCAGCAGCCGTTTTGGTGAGATAGATATCATCGCCATGAAAGATGAGGTCATCCACTTCATCGAGGTAAAAAGTGGTATGACTTATGAGTCAGCTATCCAAAACATCACGCCAAGAAAACTTGACAGAGTCCTAAAGACGGCAGAGATCTATATGAAACGACACAGGCTCTCACTGGATTTTTGTATTGATGCTGTCATCATCACAGCGGAGCAGACAGATCTGATCGATAACATCACCCTTTAAAAGTCATTTTTTGGCCTGAAAAGTGCAAATAAGAGACATTTTGTCCTATTTAACTTATAAGACGAGATTAACTTAAATATATCAAAGCGACTTTAAAGATTTTAAGGTTATAATTCCGCCATCTAATTTAAACCAAGAAGGAATAAGTATGGCTAAATATACTGAATTGACAGCAGCTACATTTGAAGATAAGATCAAAGACGGCGTTACAATGGTAGACTTCTGGGCTCCATGGTGTGGACCTTGTCGTATGATCGCTCCTGTAGTCGAAGAACTTGCAGAAGAGTACGAAGGTAAAGCTAACATCTGTAAAGTAAACACTGATGAAGAGCAGGATATCGCTGTAAAATACGGCATCCGTTCTATCCCGACTGTCATGTTCTTTAAAGATGGTGAAGTCGTCGATCAAATGATCGGTGCAGCATCAAAAGGTGCATTCACTTCTATCATCGACAAACACCTCTAAAGAGGGTTCGGATATGGCCAGACGGGGAGCAGGTCTCTTCTCGGTCACAACTATCCTTGCCTCTTTCTTCGGCACGGCGATGATCGCCGGTGCCTTTGCTTACTTCAACTACAAATTCTCCGAATACAAGTTCATCGATTTTTCCAAGTGGATATTTTATCAGGAAAAAGTACTGTTCACACCTGATGCAGAACGTTATCTTGTCATCATGTACAGCTCCAATGTGGTAGGTACTACCGAGCAGATCGCTGCGGCACAGACTGAGTATCCGATCATAGCTATAGACTACTATCAGAACAGTCTTCCATCAGATGAAAACATCACGTTCTTACGTGCGGGGACAAACACTAATCTACAGTTTATTCAGCGCTTCAATATCTATAAAGTGCCTTCGATATTTATTATCAAAAGATCGAAAGAGACTCTTTATAAACAAGATAGTATGATACGCGAATTAGATACATTAGAGACTTTACAACAAACACAAAAGGAATTATAATGTTAGATTTTGCAATTATCGGAGGCGGACCTGCCGGTCTTACAGCAGGACTATATGCTACTCGTGGCGGTCTGGACAATGTGACGATGTTTGAAAAAGGTATGCCTGGTGGACAGATCACACAGAGCTCTGAGATCGAGAACTATCCTGGTGTGACGGGTGAGATCACCGGTATGGATCTGATGATGCCATGGCCGGAGCAGTGTCAGCGTTTTGGTCTTAAGCATGATATGGTCGCGGTGACACGTGTCACTAAGAACGAAGAGGGAAATTTTGTCATCTTTAAAGATGATGGTACTTCAGAAGAGGCGATGAGTGTGCTGGTCTGTACCGGTTCCACGCCAAAACGTGCCGGTTTTGCCGGTGAGGATGCTCTCTTTGGTAAAGGTGTCAGTACCTGTGCTACCTGTGATGGTTTCTTTTACAAAGGCAAAGAGGTCGCTGTCATCGGTGGCGGTGATACTGCGCTTGAAGAGGCACTTTATCTTGCGAAGATCTGTAAGAAAGTCTATCTGGTACACCGTCGTGATGAGTTTCGTTCAGCACCAAATACGATAGAACGTCTCAAAAGTACTGAGAACATAGAGCTGGTACTAAACAGTGTCCCAGATGAGGTCTATGGCGATGCGATGGGTGTTACGGGTCTACGTGTGAAGTCTAATGATGGCGAACTACGTGATATCGAAGTACCTGGTGTCTTTGTCTTTGTCGGAAACGATGTGAACAATGAGGTCCTTATGCAGGAAGATGGCTCATTCTTATGTGATATGACTGACTGGGGTGAGGTGAAAGTAGATATCACTATGAACACTTCAGTCGCTGGCCTTTATGCTGCGGGAGATATGCGTATCAATGCGCCAAAACAGGTCGTCTGTGCAGCAGGTGACGGTGCAGTCGCTGCTCTTCAGGCTATCAGTTATGTGGATGAGAAGGTAAACCACTAATGATCAAAGTCGGTGTATTTGGAGCCAGTGGTCGGGTAGGCCGACTACTACTCGAGGATCTGCGTCTGGAAGAGGGGATCAGCCTCTCTTGTGTATACATAAGAAATGAACTTGACTTCTCTATCGATCCTTCGGTACTTGTGACAAACGATATGGCTACTTTTCTCAAAGCAAGTGATATCGTGATCGACTTCTCCCTGCCGGATGCTACGCAGTCTATGCTAGAAGTCGCACTTAAACACCCTACACCGCTTGTCATCGGGACTACTGGTCTTGACACCCATCAAGTCAACCTCTTACGTGATGCCAGTGAGTCGATGCCTATCCTTTATGCGACTAACATGTCTCTGGGTGTGGCGATGATGAACAAACTGGTCCATATGGCTTCGAAGACCCTTGAAGGTTTTGATATAGAGATCGTAGAGCAGCATCACCGTCACAAAAAAGATGCCCCGAGTGGGACAGCTTTGACCTTGGCAGAGTCTGCGGCTCGTGGACGTGACCTTGATCTCGATAAAGTGCGTATCAGTGGTCGTAACGGTAATATCGGTGAACGAACCAAAGATGAGATCGCCGTCATGGCACTTCGTGGCGGTGATATCGTAGGCCGTCATACTGTTGGTTTCTATAATGATGGTGAGTTCATCGAGCTTAACCATACAGCAACAAGTAGAAATACCTTTTCCAAAGGGGCCATCCGTTCTGCTAAATGGCTATTTGGAAAAGAGCGAGGCCTATACTCCATAGCTGACAGCCTCGAACTATTATGATCAGAAGGATATATTAGTGGAAAGAGCACTAAATGAAGAGTGTGCTGTAGTCGGGATCTTCGACCATAAAGAGGCGTCACGACTGGCTTACTTCTCACTTCACGCCATGCAGCACCGGGGGCAGGAAGCAGCCGGGATAAGTAGTGGTGACGGAGTGAAGATCCATACTATCAAAGACAGAGGCCTTGTCGCCCGGGTATTTGATGAGGGTAAACTTAGTAGGCTGGAAGGACATATGTCCATCGGTCATACCCGTTACTCGACGGCAGGTGATGACTCCATCCTTGATGCACAGCCTGTGCATGCGAACTACGATCTTGGTCAGCTTTCTATAGTGCACAACGGAAACTTCACTAATGCAGTCGAAGTCCGTAACGCGTTGATAAAAGATGGTGCGATCTTTCAGACCTTCATGGATACAGAGAACCTGATCCACCTTATCGCACGAAGTGATAAACTGAAATTGAAAGACCGTATCATCGATGCTGTCGGAAAGGTAGAAGGTGCTTACTCTCTAGTCTTTCAAAGTCGCTCAAAGATGTTTGCTGTACGTGATCCACATGGTTTTCGCCCTTTAAGTCTTGGTAGAGTCGGTGATGGTTATGTAGTAGCCTCGGAGACTTGTGCTTTTGATCTCATCGGTGCGACGTTCATGCGTGACGTACTACCGGGTGAACTGCTGATCTTTGAGAAAGACAAAGCGCCGCAATCCATCATGCTCAACGTGGAGACACCGAAGCACTGTATTTTCGAGCATGTCTATTTTGCCCGCCCGGACTCCAATGTCTTTGGACAGAATGTCTATCAGATGCGTAAGAACATGGGTGTCGAGCTTGCAAAGACCCAGCCGGTAGAGGCTGATATGGTCATCCCAGTACCAGATGGCGGTATACCTTCGGCGATCGGTTACTCACAGGCGAGTGGCATACCTTTTGAGATGGGGATCATGCGTAACCACTACATAGGTCGTACGTTCATCGAACCTACCCAGGAGATGCGTGATCTGAAGGTGAAGATGAAACTATCACCGATCCGTTCACTCATACAGGGAAAACGTATCATCGTCATCGACGACTCCATCGTACGTGGGACGACAAGCCGACGTATTATCCGTCTGCTTAAGAACGCAGGTGCGGCTGAGGTCCATATGCGTATCTCTTCTCCTCCGACGACTGACCCATGTTATTATGGGGTGGATACTCCCGATAAAGAGAACCTGATAGCGGCAAATATGAGTACGGATGAGATCTGTAACTATATAGAGGCTGATTCTCTAGCCTATCTGAGTAATGAAGCCCTGATGCGTAGTGTGAACAGTACCGAAGATACCTATTGTACCGCCTGTTTTACCGGCAACTATATCATATAGTCAAGAACCATATTGAAACAGATATATACATTCGGCAGTTATCTGCACGATAAGTTTGGGACCAAGGTCTACAAAGTCCCCATCTCGATATCAGGCTTCACCTGCCCAAATATTGATGGTACTGTGGCCAAAGGTGGCTGTACCTTCTGTGAGAACGACTCCTTTAGTCCCAGTCTTGATAAAGCAAAACCGATAAAAGGTTTCTATCTCAACCTGGATTCTACAGAAAATCCCTTTTTAGAGACACAGCTAAAACAGTTACGTATCCAGTATGAGACATTGAGTGCCAGGTTAAGACGTGACTATGGTGCAGAGAAGTTTCTGGTCTACTTTCAGTCGTTTACCAACACCTACGCGCCGCTTAGTACTCTTAAAGCACTCTACGAGGAGGCTCTTGGGCTGGATGAGGATGTTATTGGTCTGAGTATCGGGACTCGTTCGGACAGTGTTAGTGAAGAGATACTGGACTATCTCGTGGAGCTAGCAAAGAGTAAAGAGATCTGGATCGAGTATGGGATCCAGTCTATCTATGATGAGACGCTTGAACGTATAAACCGTGGTCATGACAGTGCCAATGTAAAAGAGTGGATAGTGAAGTCAAAAGAGAAAGGTCTGAACGTCTGTGGGCATCTTATCTTCGGCTTACCGGGTGAAGATAAGGCTATGATGCTGGAGACGGCAAGACAGGCCTATGAGTGGGGTATAGACTCAGTCAAGTACCATCCGCTCTATGTCGTAAAACGAACGGCATTGGCAAACGAACACAGCAGGGGTGAGTTTACTCCCATCACGGAAGAGGACTATATCGATGTGTTGGTAAAAGCCATCGAGATGAAACCGGCCGAGGTAAACGTACAGCGTATTACAGCGGGGATCGATGATCCGAGCCTGATCGCACCTCAGTGGTGTAGAGATAAGAACTCGCAGATCCGAAATATCAATGCAGCCTTGAAAAAGATCGGACTTAAGTACTAAGTCTGATATTTAATGTGCAAAGACTCTCTGAAAATGGGAGACCTGCTTAAAGTAGGGTGGATAGTCGAAGCTTACATTGAAGTGCTTTGATTTTCCCGGAGCCAGGTCTTTAGCAACGATAACAGTCTCTTCGAGCTTCTGCGGCCGATAAGCCCTTTTGTCACCACCACCGAAAAAATCACCCATGCCACTTGGTCTAAAGAACGAACCACCCTTGACATTACCGGTCACATGCCCTCTGTTGACTATCTTGAACTCGACCTTTACCGTACCGATAGTGTAATTTCCCGTATTTTTGACATAACCGCTGTAGACGATCCTCTCGGTAGAGAGATATCGCTTGTTCTTAAGACCGGCAAGTGTGACTTTTTTTGTATATTTGTCCAGGGCGAGTATGAGAAAAGCGCTAACAAGTGTCATGACTAGAAGTGAGGAGAAGATCATAGCGTTGCGGACACTGGACTTCTCTTCTCTGAGAGAGATGATGACCAGCATCACAAAGATAACGACAGTCACGATGATCACGGCATAATGCCAGATAGTAAGATAGGTCATCATCTGCACTTCGCTCCTACGGATAGATTATAATCTCTACTATAGCGAAAAGGATCGACAATGATCTTGAAAGCGACTGTCTGACCACTGAGAACTTCTTTTGTCACTATCGTCTCTTTTTTAAAAGGGTTTAATGGATAGAGCAGATCAAGAACAGGATTGTGGGCTATCTTATAGACTCCGGCAGTCACGGCACACTCTGAAAAATCCAGATCTGATTCATTGGTCAGCTTTCCATGGACAATAAGTGCTTCTGTGAACTCGAGTGCTCTATAGTTCTCTATGGTCGTAGAGTTTTTGAAAAGGTAGGCATGCAACTGCAGATAGCCAACGGTAGGAAGAGTCATAAGTACAGTGAAAGCCAGAATGACCATCAAGGCAGCAAATCCGGTCCTTCTGTGAAGTAAGATGGCAAGGATTAGGAGTAAGATAAAGAGCAATAGCGTAGCACCGAAAAGCATATAATCGTATGGGATCAGCTGTTCGATGAACGCATTGATCTTTACTTTCATGACGAGCGTGCACTCTTTTCTGCAATACCGCTCATATCAAAACGGCGGGCAAGTTCCTGTTTGATGCGGTCTGGAGAGATGTTCTTATAGCCGAGAGCGACGAGGACATGGTAGGTCAGGTCTGCAGCCTCATAGATGATCTCATCCTCATTGTCGTCTTTAACGGCAAAGCTGAACTCGCCTGCCTCTTCAACGACTTTTTTTAAGATAGTGTTCTCGCCTTTAGCAAAGAGCTTGGCAGTCCATGAAGTCTCCGGATCAGCCTTCTTTCGGTCGAGAATAGTGTGGTAGAGTTCATCGATCACACCATACATGGCTGTCGTGTTGACCTCTTGCTCTATAGTGACCTCACCACTGTCTAACTCGGTAAAGAAGCATGAACGTCGTCCTGTGTGACAGGCGACTCCCTCCTGATCCACTTTGATGAGCAGGGTATCGTTGTCACAGTCGATGAAAAAGGACTTGATATGTTGAAGATGACCGCTGCTCTCACCCTTCTTCCAGATACGCTGTTTTGATCGTGAGAAGTAGTGGGCTGTCTTTGTCTGTAAGGAGAGCTCTAGTGCTTCTCTGTCCATGTATGCCATCATCAGTATCTCGTTGTTCTCATGGTCCTGGACGATAACGGGCAGTAGGTCTGATTTTTCCCAGTCTACACGGTTTAGGATCTCTTGCATAGGGTATGTTCCTGATAGGTATTATAGTTGATAAGCAAATGTGATGCCAATAAGTGGGTGAGGGGTAAAAGGGGAGTCGGGAATGGGAAAAGGAGGGTACTAAGTCAGTGCTTATATTCCCAATTTCCCATTTACCATCTCCTCAGAGTGCTATTTAATAGCAGTCTGGCGTTGAGGGTCTTTCATATCTACCCAGATGTTTGGCGTTGCGCCACCAGGTGTCAGGAAGATCTTAGCGTCTTTGTTCTCACGCAGAGCATCGTTGAACATGCCCTGTACCTTGATCTGCTCAAGTTGAAGGAGCTGCTCGGTCAATGACTTACTTATGAGATTGTTGGCTTGTGCTGTCGCATCCGCTTTGATCTTGATGGCTGTCGCTTTACCTTCTGCCCGGATCTTCACTGCTTCAGCAAGACCTTCTGCTTCAGCAGCACGTTTGAACGCTTCCTGCTTAGCCCGTTGGACTTCCTGCTCAGCACGCTGGACTTCCTGCTTGGCTACCTGAACACGCTCTATCTGCTCTTTGACCTTTGCAGGTAGTACGATCTCACGAAGCTGGATAGACTGGAAGAGTGCCGGTGAGTTCTTTTGGCTCTCTACACTTTTACGGATACCTTTTTCGATCTGTTCAGCGATGGTGTTACGCATCTGTGGCAGTGACTCGGCATCGTACTTACCGACGACATTACGGACGACATCACGGACGACCGGGTTGATGATCTTCTCTTCCCAGCTAAAGCCCCAGTTGGAGATAGTCTGAGCAGCGAACTGTGAGTTCAGACGATACTGAACAGTAAGTTCGATACCCACGGGAAGACCACGTTTATCTAGTACTGTGATGGCAGGTTTGACAGCGATACCAGTACCGGCAGAGCCAGTTGATCGGTCGATCCGGTCAGCATAGTTGATGATACGTACTTTTGTATCGACCAGATAGA
>JAUWRZ010000234.1 GCA_030610325.1 Sulfurimonadaceae bacterium
AATACTCCTGTCCATCATCGATGACAAAACGTTCCTGCTCTTTTTGGTCACGGTTCTCTATAAAGTACCGGATCGTCTCACTCTCATACTGTGTAGACTTGTTCTTGGGTGTCACCGGGGTATCAGAAGCTTCTTTATAGAAGACTTTCCCATCAGAGACTTTGGTAAACCTGTCAAAGACCTCGTTTTGGATGATCTGAGGGATCTCAGGAGACTCACCACTGAAGAACTTCTCATTACGTGATTCAAGTAAGACACATGCGAAATCAAGGATGGAAGAGGCTTTTGAGTAGAGACCCTGATGCAGTGACTCTTTCTTGTTCACATAATCAAGCCCATAAAAGATAGAAGAGATAAGAATAAACGCAGTAGCGAACATGATAGAGAACATCGTCGCAAGTCTATAACTTCTAGGGTGTCTTATCATCGTCATAACCTCCTGTATATCGGAGTATTATAGGACTTATAACATTAAATAGAACAATATAAATATATTATAACAGCATCTTAGCGCTGATGGCCGTGGCAGCTGTCTCCGAACGAAGCACCATAGGAGTCTCTAACCGACGTACCCGCAGTGTTTCAAACAGAGCTCGCTCACGCTGAGAGAAGCCCCCCTCTGTACCTATGAGTAGGTCCATCACATCACCTGTATCCTCAAATACCTCATCGCACAGATCGAGTACCACACTCTCGGGGTGACTCTCCAAAAAGTCCTCTATCGCGTCCATCATCTTAAAGCTCATCATCTCTGACCGTCCGCACTGCTGCATCGATGCCGATAAGATACGTTCAAAACGTTTAAAGTCAGGTCTGAAGTTCTTCTGACTTCGGTCGCAGTAGATGAAAGTGATCTTCGCCACACCCAGTTCATTTAGTAAAGGCAGCACTTTCTCGATCGACTTGGTATCGATGACACACCAACCCAGATGCAGAGGTCGCTTTGACATGACAACTGAAGCACGTCTCTCTTCCAGGCGAAGTTCGACGGATCTTCCCTCGATTGCAGTGATCTCGTAGATATAGAGCATATCTGTCTGATCCGGATGACGAAAGCCCAGCTTCTCCCCTACCTGGTGACGGCGCACCTTAATAAGGTATTTATACTGCTCGCCTCTAAGGGAGAGCTCCTCACTTCCGGCGTTCTCATCGAAGACAAATGTCAAATCAGGAACATCCAGATCGATATGATGATGACAAAGGCCAGTTCGATAAGCATGATCCGCATCGCTTTGGCCTTATACTCCTCTAACGCCTCTTCTCGGGTACGATCCATGTATTTCAAAGCACTGTATCGCTTTGACTCCAGTACGATCAGTACAACAGAGACCATGATCATAACGAGGTTGGGCAGGTTAAAGTCAAGATGCTTCGCAGCCATCATCACTACACCCGTAAACATCACTGCAACCAGTGACATCACTGAAAAAGGCATATAGATACGCATCTTCTTTGTGTACTTTTTCCTGTCTACGGCACTGCGCAGCATTCCTATGTTGACTAAAATGGCGACTATCAGTGCCACTATCACGGCATCATGCATAATGATGCTCATACTATACATCTCATTCATAAAGGGAATCTTACCCGATTTCTTCTATAATCCCGTATATTAATGGGAAGGGAAAAGGGGGGGAAAGGAAAGAGGCCTAAAGAACAGCTCCTCTCTCCTCTTCTGCCTTTCCTCTTTCCTAAACCAAAGGACCCCTATGGCCATATCTGTCGAAGAAGCTCTTACCCTCATCTATGCGAACATAACACCAACATCTACCGAGCTGCTTCCACTCGAGATGATAGGAGGACGTATCCTTGCTGCAGACATCACCGCCAGATATGATCTGCCCCCATTTGACAACTCCGCGATGGATGGTTATGCGGTAAAAAGTAGTGATGCCGGAAACTGTGTCGAAGTACTTCATACTATCTTTGCCGGTGATAAAGACGAGAGTATGATCTATGATGGTGCCTGCACAAAGATCATGACGGGAGCCAGGATACCCGAGGGCACGGAATGTATCGTCCCTATAGAGAACATCTCATCTTGTGAGAATGGTGTAGCGCTTCCCGCTACACTTAAAGCAGGACAGCATATCCGTCTGCGCGGTGAGGATATCCAATCGGGCGACAAGCTTTTACATAGTGGGGAGAGGCTCTTTGCTCACCATATCACCCTGCTTGCCTCACAGGGTATCAGTCATGTCAAGGTCCATAAAAGACCTCGTGTCGCCATCTTTGCTTCCGGTAGTGAGCTAAAGATGCATTTTGAGGAGTTGGAGGCACATCAACTCTACAACACCAACACTCCCACCTTTACGGCGCGTGTTGAGGAACTCGGCTGTAAAGTCAGTTTTATAGGTACTGCCGAAGATACCCTGGAGGCGATCCACCAACACATCGAAAGTGCCCTCGATAGCGATCTCATCATCACCTCAGGCGGCGTAAGTGTCGGTGATGCTGACTATACCAGAGAGGCATTTGGAGCCTTTGGGTTCGAGATGCTTTTCGATAAGATCAATATCAAACCTGGGAAACCGACGACATTCGGCAAGATCGGTAAGACTGCTATCTTAAACCTGCCGGGAAACCCACTTGCAGCAGCCTTGAACCTTGAGATGTTTGGACAGAGTATCATCCTTGCACTAAGTGGAGCCGACGATAAGTATCTTGGTACTATCACCGCTGAGATGGCAGAGGAGTTTCGTGTCAGACCCGGACGCCGAAGCATGATCCCAGGTCTTTATGATGGAAAGTATTTCAAGCCAAGTGGCAAGTTTGCTCCAGGCATGGTCTCGCCGCTAGCCAAAGCCAACGGCTTTATCATGATAGATGAGACAGTCGCAGTGCTAAATAGAGGCGATAGCGTCAAAGTCGTCCCTACCCGCTTCTCACTCGATCAGAGCAAGCAGGACTCACTGATCACCAAATAGGGGCGATCACATCTTTTCGATCGCCTGATTGATGATGTCATCCTCACTACTGCCAGTCACCTTGGCAAGATGTTCAAGCTTCTCGATGTTCTCTTTAGTCAAGTAGTGTACCGTTCTGGCTTTTTTGTTCTCTTCAAGCGTCATCTGGTCATACTTTGCCTGTATCGCTATCTTCTGCACTTGTGATACTGGTTGACGGATCGATTTATACTCTTTAAGTTCCCCATCTTTGTAGACACCGGAGACCTCTGCTGATACCCAGTAGTGTCCACCATCTCTTCGACGATTTTTGACGACCCCTCTCCATGTCTTTTTCTGAGAGATCGTCTCCCACAACTCTTTAAAGACAGATCTTGGCATATCCGGATGACGGACGATATTATGCGGATGCCCGACAAGTTCTTCGGGAGTATATCCGGAGATCTCTGCAAATGCTTCGTTAGCATAAGTGATGTTACCCTTTAGATCTGTACGTGAGATGATAAACTCATCTTCGGGGACCTCTGTCTCAAAAAAACCGGTATATGCCAGACTTTTACTGCCCATGTCCTACTCCCTTTTACAATGATCTTACCATTCTAACACAAGGGAGGAGTTTAGACAATACTTATCATCAAGCACTATAGAGAAACACCGCTACACAGTATCAGGATTGGTAAATCGCACACCGCTTCTTACTTTATCCCAGAGTCCCACGTCATGCCAATCAGCCTTGACCCCTTCACTGAACACGATCTGCTCAGGATCGATCTTACCCATCAGTTCAGAGTAGGCATCAGCTTCAAAACCCTGCGCATAACCTGTCTCTGTCTCATGGACTATGACACTATGGAGCTTGACCTCTTTCTCTCCGTTGATGCTATTTGTCGCTTTAAGCAGCATATCCATCATCACAAAGAGTACCCGACTGAACTGCTCAGCTGATGGCGATACCGGCAGCTGTACCCAACGGTCTGAGTTTCGCTTCATATCCTCTACATAGCTCTTATCATCTTTGTCCCAGAGGGTGATAGCATGATCAAAACTATCTATCAATACTTTCATGTTCTGCTTCATCAACCCAAAGTCATAGACCATCTGGCCGTTATCAAGATAGTTCGATTCAAAAAGAAGTTCGATCTTATAGGAGTGCCCATGTAGAGAAGCCCTGCATCGCTGCGTAGAACAGCCGCGGACGATGTGTGCGTTCTCGAATTTAAACTGTTTACGGATGATCAAAAAAGTTCCTTTGTGGAGGGAGGGAAGAAGAGGAAAGGGGCAAGTGGAAAGAGGTAGAGCAGGAGGCCCACTTTCCCCTTTCCTCTTCCCCGATCATACCCCTTTGTTCGCATCCCAAATACGTATGTGTAGTCTATCGGAATAGCGGTACCCTTTTCGCTTACAAAACTCGATCACCACTTCTGTATTGGCTTCCACTTCAGTTTTTGATCCACCCATCGGCA
>JAUWRZ010000140.1 GCA_030610325.1 Sulfurimonadaceae bacterium
AACCGATTGCGTCAAGATTCATAGACTGAAGCCTCTTTATAGTGTGATATTTAATGATGTAATTGTAACAAAAAAAGCTTAATGGGCACCTCTCACAATATCTATAGAGTTCGCTTGCAAGTGCGATGAGAGTAGTGCAGATGAGATGAAAAAGCAGTTCGACATAGTCTGAAGACAAGCTAGGTCCAGGTGCTCAGATCAGTCACAGATCAACGGTAGGCTTTTTTACGCGCAAACGACGCTCATAAAGTAACATTCTTAAGAAAAGCAATTAGAGCTTTTCACGGTGAAATCTTCTTTAAACATCTTTATACTATTATTACGAGTATGTTTGATAATAAAGGTGTGTAATGGAAACAAATCTTGTTTTAGAAGGTCTAAAGTTCATGGCTTTGGGGATGGGGACGGTCTTTATCTTCCTTGTCACATTGATCGCCATGATGTATCTTTTGTCATATGTTGTTCACAAATATTTTCCTGAGCCAGTTGCGGCGCCATCTACTCCCAAGGCAGATCCGGTACCAAGCAACAATAATAAGATAGCCGCTATAGCAGCAGCGCTTATGCATCACAACCAAAACAGATAAGGACTACGATGGCTAAAAAATTTATCGATTTGATGGACACTACTTTCAGAGACGGATTTCAGTCCGTTTTTGGCGGTCGTGTCCTGATGGACGACTTCTTTCCGGCGGTTGAAGCTGCGAAAGAGGCAGGTATAACACACTTTGAGTTTGGAGGCGGTGCACGTTTTCAGGTTCCTTTTTTCTACTTGAACGAGAACGCATTTGATATGATGGATCGTTTCCGTGCAGTCGTCGGACCAGATGCAAACCTACAGACACTCTCACGTGGTGTCAACACGGTCATGCTCGACACGGGTAGTCGTGAGATGGTGGACCTTCATGCCAAGCTTTTCAAAAAGCATGGTACGACTACCATCAGAAACTTTGATGCACTTAATGATGTCGAGAACCTGAAGTACTCCGGTGAGCGTATCGCGCATCATGGACTGAAGCATGAGGTCGTTGTCACTATCATGGACCTTCCTCCCGGATGTACGGGCGCACATGATGTAGGCTTCTATGAGAAGACACTACGTGAGATCCTTGATGCGGGGATCCCTTACCACTCAGTCTGTTTTAAAGATGCTACCGGGACAGCAAATCCGCAAAAAGTGTATGAGACTATCAAGATGGCTCGTAAGCTTCTTCCTGATGATACGCATATCCGTCTGCATACCCAGGAGACTGCCGGTATCAGTGTAGTCCAGAACCTTGCTGCGCTTGACGCAGGTGCTGATGGTATTGATGCGGCAGCGGCTCCGGTATCAGGCGGTACCTCTCAGCCAGACCTGTTGACGATGATGCATGCCGTCAAGGGTAAGAACTATGACTTTGGCTACGATACAGGTAAGATCTTAAAGTATGAGCAGAAGCTGCAAGAGTGTCTGCATGACTACTTCATCCCACCCGAAGCTACAAGAGTAGAGCCGTTGATCCCGTTCTCACCTATGCCTGGAGGCGCACTGACTGCCAATACCCAGATGCTTCGTGACAACAACATGATGGATAAATTCACTGATGCTATCCTCGCTATGCGTGAAGTAGTGGAGAAGGGTGGTTACGGTACATCAGTGACACCAGTCTCTCAGTTCTATTTCCAACAGGCACTTAACAATGTCCTGATGGGACCTTGGAAGAAGATAGCACCGGGTTATGGAAAGATGGTCCTTGGTTATTTCGGTAAGACACCGATCGCTCCAGACCCAGAAGTCGTCAAACTGGCTGAAGAGCAGTTGAAACTTGCTCCTACGACAGAGAACGCGATCGATATTGCTGATAAAGATGAGAAGAAGACCATCGCCTGCTGGGTAGAGCGCCTTGAGAAAGAGGAGATCGCTATCACAGAGGAGAATGTCTTTATCGCCGCGTCATGTGACGAAAAAGGTATTGCCTTCCTTAAAGGTGAGGGTGAAGTAAATGTAAGAAAACTTTCAGAGATGGAAGCAGCGAAAGAAAGCACAACAGTCAAATCAGAGGAGAACACAGGAATGGCAGCAGGAAGTTATACAGTAGTAGTAAACGGTGAGACATTTAGCGTACAGGTAGCAGAGGGTGATGCAAACATCGAGGTGACTCCGGCAGCCGCCGCTCCTGCCGCAGTTCCTACACCGGCAGCTGCTCCTGCAGTTGGTGGTGCAGGTGAAGAGATCAAAGCACTGCTTCCGGGTAATGTATGGAAAGTCGTTGCAAATCCAGGTCAGAGTGTCGCTGAAGGCGATGTCATCATGATCTTGGAATCTATGAAGATGGAGATCGATGTCGTAGCACCTATAACCGGTGTCGTCAAGACGATCAACGTCAATGTTAATGACAAAGTCGTCGAAGGCCAAGTCGTCGCAGTCGTAGGTTAATACCTATGAAATACTTTATCCTTAAACTTTTAGCAGCTCTGATGTTTTTTGGAGCTGCTTCATCATTGATGGCTTCAGCGGCTCCTGCAGCGCCTACATCTACGCATATGGAAGAGACATACCAGTCTCAGACTATGGGAGAGATGGTAGGTAACTTTCTGAAGTCGACCGGTATCGTCGCACTGGTCAGTCCAGATCCTGACGAGTTGAGTGCTACTGGGCAGCCGATGAGCGATTTCCATAAAGGCTGGGGTCGTGTCATCATGATCTTGATCACCTTCTTGATGTTTTGGCTGGCGATCAGAAAAGGTTTTGAACCGCTGCTGCTCCTACCGATCGGTTTTGGTGGTCTGTTGGCGAACATCCCTATTGCGGAGATCGCCGGACCACACGGCTTCTTGGGTGTCATCTATGCGGCAGGACTCTCGAACGAGCTCTTCCCTATCATCATCTTCATGGGTGTTGGGGCGATGACCGATTTTGGTCCGTTGCTCTCAAATCCGAAGACAGCGCTGCTTGGCGGGGCTGCACAGTTTGGTATCTTTGGTACACTCGTCGGTGCGGTAGCCCTGTCACAGTACACAGATATCTTTGATTTCACGATTCAGCAGGCTTCTGCGATCTCGATCATCGGTGGGGCTGACGGTCCGACCTCGATCTTTATCGCGACAGCACTGGCACCGGAACTTCTTGGTGCTATCGCGGTCGCTTCGTACTCATATATGGCGATGGTCCCGATCATCCAGCCTCCTATTATGAGGGCGTTGACGACTGATGCTGAGCGTAAGATCAAGATGACGACGTTGCGTCATGTATCACGTCTTGAGAAGCTGGTCTTCCCAATCATGGTCCTTTCTCTGGCGATCTTGGTACTGCCTGATGCGACACCGCTTATCGGTGCGTTTATGTTCGGTAACTTTTTGAAAGAGTCCGGTGTCGTCGATCGTCTGTCTGATACACTGCAGAACGCATTGATCAACATCGTCACGATCTTCCTGGGTCTGGGTGTCGGTTCAAAATTGGCAGCAGACTCGTTCCTTGTAGCTGATACCCTGGGTATTTTGGCACTGGGAATCGTCGCGTTCTCTGGCGGTACTGCCGCAGGTGTCATCATGGCGAAGATCATGAACATGTTCCCTGGACATAAGGTCAATCCGTTGATCGGTTCAGCCGGAGTCTCCGCTGTCCCTATGGCAGCGCGGGTCTCAAATAAAGTCGGTATGGAGTATGACCGTACCAATATGCTGCTTATGCATGCTATGGGTCCAAACGTCGCAGGTGTCATCGGTTCCGCAGTCGCGGCCGGTGTACTTCTCTCTATCTTCAACAACTAGGCTTTAAGCCTTACTCTTTGCACAAGGCACCTTACCGGTGCTTTGGCGATCCTCCAAGTATACTTTCTTACTATCATACATATCGTATAGACATCACCTGTAAGGCCCAAAATATATAATCATAATATTGGCTAGTTGAAAGAGAGAAGTGCAGATAGCAATGCTATTAGACTTGAAAGAAATATGTATTAGATGACAATGGTCTAAGATCAGCTCTCTTGAGCTTCACCCATCACTTCGATGATAAGAGGGAGGATGTCGTGACTCTTTGTCTTGTCTATAAATCCATCTGCACCAAGCTGTTTGGCTTCACGTTTGTTATTATCACCCGTCATAGAACTGTTGACGATCACAGGGATAGCCTGGGTGCTGCTATCGGCTTTGAGCTTTTGCAAGACGGTAAAACCTGACATCTCAGGCATCTCGATATCGGTGATGACTGCAGGGATGATGCTTGGGTCTGGCATAGCAAAGATATGGTCGATGAGTAGCTTCCCATTATCAAAGATCTGATGATCTATCTTTGAGTTATCAAAGATCTGGCGTAGATGACGCTGTGCTGTCCTTGAGTCTTCGGCTATAAGTACCGTCCCATGGAGTAGTTTCTCAGGAATAGTGCTGTTGGCGATATTAGATGGTGAGAGTTGTGGATCGACCATGGCCTGAGGGATGACATCGGCGAGTAGTTTCTCATAGTCCAGGATAAGGCAGAGGCTGCCATCTTCGAGGCGGGTGTCGTTCATGACCAGACCCTCTTCTCCCATACGATAGCTGTCAGGTGCGTTCATCTCTGACCAGTTACGCTTGATGACCCGAAAAGCATACATGATACGCAGACCGATAAGGATGCCGTTGAAATCACAGATGAGGATGTTGGACTTTTTGATCTTCTCGGGGGAGAGCGTGATGTTAAGCCAGCTGGGAAGGTTCAAGATAGGTATTTGGGTACCACGCAACACGATCGTTCCCTCTAGAAGCGGATGCGCTGAGGGAAGCTGTGTGATGTGATGTCTCGAGGCTTCGACGACTTCTCTGGTCTTGAAGACATTGATGGCATAATAGGAACTGGTCTCAGAGTCATCTACTTTGAAGACAAGCAGTTGAAGCTCATTGTTCTTGGCCAGATTGGTTGCCGCATCGACATGATCAAGCAGTGACATGGGATTCCTTGTGTTTATATGTGATTATCATAGCGAAAATGTGGTTAAGATTGATACTTTGTTTATCAATACCGAGTATACTGTCATCTTTGAATGCTACAGGGCATGTATGAACACAACAATAGCTTTTTTCCTGAAAAACACCCATCTAAATCATCTCTTACTTCTTTTTATTCTCTTAAGTGGTATCTACTCCTATATCAACATACCCAAAGAACTTTTTCCTGATGTCGCTGTCAAAAAGATCATTGTCAGTGGTGCTTATAAAGGGGTCAGTGCAGCGTTACTGGACAAGATGGCAGTTCGCCAGATAGAAGAGAGTGTAGGTCTTGTCAATGGTGTAAAGAGTATTGACAGTGTGGTCAGGTCGGGTAGCTTCGTCATCGGACTTAGTCTTGAGGATGATATAGAGGCTGTTAGAGTCCTTGAGCGGGTCAAAGATGCGCTGGCTAACGTCCGTCAGTATCTTCCGGCAGATATGCATGAACCCATAGCTAGTCTCTCAGATGACAACCCTCTCTTTATCAAGCTGGCTATATCATCAGAGAAGATCGGATTTGAGGCTCTGTTAAAAGAGGCAAAGAAGATCCGAAGTGAGGTCCTAAAGATACCACATATCAGTGCAGTGGAGATCTTTGGAGAGTCAGATAAGAAGATCCAGATCGAGATAGATGCTGAAGCACTAAAAGTCTATGGACTTGATCCATCAGATGTCATCAGGACGATCAAAGAGCTCTCATACACTTTTCCCATAGGTGATATCGATGATGAAGAGAAGTCTATATTCGTCTCGACCGTAAATGGTAAAGAGGATGCCGAAGCCTGGGGTGAGACACGACTGCGTATAGGTGAACACTATCTGTATCTTCATGATATCGCTACGGTCAATATTCATCATCCTGAAGATGGTGTACTCTCATCTTTTAATAGTAAGAGGACATTGACCCTCAAGCTCTTAAAAGATAAGCGCGCCGACGCATTTAGATTGTCACAACAGTTACAGGAGAAGACCAAAGGCTACGTCAAAGAGTATCAGGATATTGAGTTTGAGCTGTTTCATGATACCTCTGTCCCCGTAAAAGAGCGCCTGGATGTCATCATCTCCAATCTGACTTTAGGGCTCATACTGATCTTTTTCACGATGTACCTCCTTATTAA
>JAUWRZ010000034.1 GCA_030610325.1 Sulfurimonadaceae bacterium
GAAGGTCACATCAGACTCTCAGTTGGTGTGCAGGCAGACCATCTCACTCGTCCGGTCTATCATCTTAAGGCAGTCGCTTCCAATAGTGCAGGTAGCAGCGAAGTGGTTGAGTTGACGATATATGTCAATGTATGGACACATCAGCGTGGTGTTGGAAAAGTCCTGAATTCTGATGTCGTCATAGATGAAAGCGGTGATATCTATAGTGTCGGTCATACGTGGGGGACTTATCCCGGGCAGACAAGTTCTGGCAAGGCTGATGCCATCATATTAAAGTTTGACAAGTCTGGAGAGCAAGTGTGGACAAGGCAGTTTGGTACATCAGAAGGTGACTATGCCAGTGCCGCTATCTGTAATAGTGAGGGAGATCTGTATGTCGTTGGAGAGACATATGGACGTCTATCCGGCTCTTCAAGCAAAGGCTTATCTGATATCTTTCTGATGAAGTATTCTACAGATGGGATACTGCTTTGGCAGCGACAATATGGGAGCAGCGGGTATGACTCAGCATCCAGTATTGCAATCGATCATACCGGAGCTCTCTATATACTGGGTCGGACAAGTAGTACGATGCCTGGAGCACAGAGTCTTGGAAAGTATGATGTCTTTTTGATGTATGTGGATGCTGATGGTCGGGAGTCATGGACAAAGCAGTATGGTGGAAGTGAATATGACCACCCCTCAAATATCACAACAGATAGTGAAGGTAATGCACTGTTTTCAGTCAATGATGGCATAGGAGAGAGGAATGATCTCTTTAAAGTAGCAGCTGATGGGATGACGATCTGGACAAGGTCTATTGGTATGACAGATGATATCATCACAAATATCGCTATTGATGCCAGTGGGTCTATCTATGTTGCCGGAAGTGCATATATGTATAGAAGTGAGCATAGATATATCGGTAGTGATGATGCACTGCTCGTCAAATATGACAGTGAAGGTACGCTTCTTTGGCGAAAGACAGTTGGGTCTGAAGCAGCTGAAGAGATCGATGCCCTGGTGATCACCTCTGATGGTAGCGTCTTGATATCAGGAACTACCAGAGGTGCTCTTGAGGGAAATATCAACCAAAGCTGGGAGCCTGATCTTTTCCTGAGTCGCTTGGATGCCGATGGACAAAGACAATGGGTCAGACAGTATGGTTCACTTTACTGGGATGAGATGGCTAAGATCACTATTGATGAAGAGGGTTACGCTTATATGACAGGACACACATTAGGGTCGTTTGATGGTATGCCTTATGATAAGAGGGATCTTGATCTGGTCCTGATCAAGACAGCCGTAGGACCGTAGGTCCTGACTATCTCTCTTAGTAGACTTTGACCGTAAGCTTTCATCTTCTTCTCACCGAACCCTTTGATGTCAAGTAGCTCCTCTTCTTTATGTGGCTGGTAATAAGCAAGATAGTGTAAGACAGTGTTCCCGAGGATGCTAAAAGCCGGTCTCTCCTCTTTTCGTGCCTCCTCTCTTCTCCAGATGCGAAGTCGTTCAAGCAGGGCCTTGGCTTTTTCATCAAGTGGCAGTGCCAGGTCGATATTGGTGTTGAGAAGATGTGACTGCAGTGCAGCTACCTCCGCTTTTATCTGTATGAGTCGTGCCTGCTCCTTACTATCAGACAGAAAGGGAAGCAGGTCCTCTATTTGTATAAGTCCCTCTTGTAATATCTGTCCGCTCTCACGCCTCTCCTGCTGTTGTGTCCTGGCTTTCTTTCTACTGGCGACCACTTTCTCAAACTCCTCTTTGATGGGTCCGATGTCATAGTGAAAATAGTGGACCTCACCTTTCTTGTCCTCTATGGGCTTGGCGATACCATGTGTGATGGACTGCTCATAGGGAAAACCTTTCTGTATGGGATGTTCACTGTCACGGATACCCAGTATATAAAGGGCTTCTCCAACAGCTTTTGCAGATATGTCGTATGTTTGTGCGATCTCGCTTAGACTTTGAAACATAGTGTATCCTTTGATTTTGTCTATTGAGTAGTATAGAGTACTCCGGATGTTCATCACAAATATATGACAATATGAAAGTCGTCATGATGAAACAGGTAGAAAAAGTGATATGAAAATGAATGAGCACTACCTTAACAGCCTTTTTAGTGCGCTGGTAGTATAATCCTCCATCCAAACAGAAGAGGTAACGATGAGCATTTTCCGGGAGTACGACATCCGCGGTATCTATGAGAAAGAGTTGAACGAAGCGACTGTGACAAAGATCGGTTACGCATTGGCGAAGCATATAAAGCCTATCGGTGATGTAGTCGCCGTTGGTTACGATGCACGTTCACATTCACCTGTACTCTTTGAGTACCTCGTTGCAGGTCTTAACGCCGGCGGACTGAAAGTACTTGGTATGGGAATGGTCCCGACTCCAGTGAACTACTTCTGTAACTATCAGGAGTTTGACGGTATTACCCCCTCTGCATCCGTGATGATCACCGGTTCACATAACCCAAGCGAATATAACGGTTTTAAGATCACAGTAGATAAGGCTCCTTTCTTTGGTGATGATATCTACGGACTTGGTGATGAGGTGATGGTGATGGGCATGCCTACTACGGTAGAGCGTGACGTGACTGAGATCGATGCTGTGGAGCGTTATGTGGCCTATATGCTTAAAGAGTTCGCACACCTTAAGGGGATGAAAGAGCGCATCGTCTATGACTGTGGTAACGGTGTAGCCGGTATTGTCACAGAGGACATCTTCAAAGGTCTTGAGCTTACGAGCAAAGGGATCTATGTAGACCCTGATGGGACCTTCCCAAACCATCATCCGGACCCTTCTGTCGAGAAGAACCTGGCTGATGTCAAGGTGCTGCTTGAGCGTGAAGGCGATATCGCCTTTGCCTATGATGGGGATGCAGACCGGATCGCGGTACTGACGAACAAGAACAACATCAAAGGCGACCAGATGGCGCTGCTTTACTCTATGAAGATGGACCGTCCTACGGTCATCGGTGAGGTGAAGTGTTCACAGGTGATGTATGATGAACTTGAGCGTCGCGGTGCAAAAGCGGTGATGTACAAGACCGGACACTCCAACCTCAAAGTGAAGATCAGAGAGCTTGATGCCGAGCTTGCCTGTGAAGTAAGCGGTCATGTCTTTTTCAATGATCGTTATTTCGGTTTTGATGATGCCATCTATGCGACACTGCGTATGCTCGAACTCATCCATGAGGGGATAGACCTCGATGCAGAGCTGGCTAGACTGCCACAGACTTTCTCCACCGAGGAGATCAAGGTAGAGACGACTGAGACTGAGAAGTTCAAGCTCATCGATGCTCTGAAGGTCATGCTGCAGGACCCTCCTGCAGATTTTCCAGCTATCAAGGACATAATCGATGTCGATGGAGTCCGTGTCATCTTCGATAAAGGGTGGGGGCTTGTCCGTGCGAGTAACACGACTCCGGTCCTTGTCACCCGTTTTGAGTCGACTGAGAAAGAAGAGGCGATCCGTTATGAGAACGCACTGAACGATCTGATAAAAAAGGCGAAGGAGAGTCTGTAGAAGGCTCTTTCTATTTTAATAAAAACAGCTATGCGTAACGGGATACCCCGTATGAGCGTATTATAGACTAGGAGAATCCCATGAGTAAACAACACACCCTCTTGATGCCACTGGATATGCACCTTCACCTACGTGATGGTGCGATGCTTGAGACGGTCGCACCTTTGACATCGTATTCGTTCAGCGGTGCACTGATAATGCCGAACCTTGTCCCTCCGGTGACGACTAAAGACGCGGTCATCGCCTATAAAGAGCGTGTGATGGCGGCTGTAGGAGTAGAAGCGGCAGATCCTGATCTGGATCTGGTCAATAGTGATTACTTTGAACCGTACATGACACTTTTCTATCAGAACTATGACAAAGAGTTCCTCGAAGATGTGGCGGAGGAGATCATTGCGCTTAAACTCTATCCGGCCGGGATCACGACCAACTCTGAAGGTGGTGTCAGTTCATTTGATCTAGATACCATGCGTCCGACACTTCAGGCGATGAGTGATCTTGAGATCCCGCTCTGTGTCCATGGGGAGACCGATGGATTTGTGATGGACAGAGAAGCGGAGTTCATGAGCATCTATGAGCTGCTCGCTTCGAACTTTCCTGATCTTAAGATCATTATGGAGCATATCACGACTAAAGCGGCAGTAGATATGTTAGACAAGTACAAAAACCTCTACGCGACGATCACCCTGCATCATCTTCTTATAACGCTTGATGACGTGGCAGGCGGTATGCTCAAACCGCATCTCTTCTGTAAACCTATCGCTAAACGCCCTGAAGATAGAGAAGCGTTGTTGAAAGTAGCACTTGATGCCCATCCGAAAGTGATGTTCGGTTCAGACTCTGCTCCGCATCCGCAGCATAAGAAAGAGTCATGTGGTTGCGCGGCAGGTGTCTTTACTGCACCTATCGCCCTACAGTCTCTATGCGAACTCTTTGATTCGCATGGAAGACTCGACAATCTACAATCCTTCATCAGTGATAATGCCCAGAGCATCTATGGTATCTGTCCGGAGTTTAAAGAGATCGTTCTCAATGATGAGCCGTTTACTGTGCCGGAAAAGTATGGTAATGTGGTCCCGATGTATGCAGGTGAGACCATCGGTTGGTCTATAGAAAGTGTTGAGTGATCAAGAGCACAGAAGGTAGTTTACCACCTTCTCAAAAGAGGATGGACGGTTGAACGCGAAGATATTACTTCTTGAAGATGACCTCCTCTTTGGTGAGAGCCTGCAGGACTTTCTTGAAGAGGAGGGCATGGAGGTCCATCTGTGCCGTAATGGTCAGGATGCGATAGAGCTGACCTATGAAAGACAGTTCGATCTCTACCTTCTCGATATCAATGTACCCCTGCTAAACGGTCTTGACCTACTCAAAGAACTGCGCCAGGCAGATGACCTTACCCCTGCTATCTATCTGACATCACACCGGGATAAAGAGACGATGACAGAAGGCTTTGGTATTGGTGCGGATGATTATCTGAAAAAGCCTTTCGATATGGACGAGCTGCTGTTACGTATGACGGCACTGCTACGACGTATAAAAGGCAAACCTACCTTCTGTGTCGGGACACTCTGCATGGATGAGGAACATAGGACCGTAGAACTTGATGGTAAGCTGCTGACATTGACGGTCAAAGAGTTTCAGCTGCTTGCACTATTGATGCGCAATGCTGATAAGGTCGTGACGAAAGAGATGATCATAGCTGAACTCTGGAGCACCTCTGAGAGTGTTAGCAGCGGAGCGATCCGTGTCTATATAAACCGTCTCAAAAATGATCTGGGATCTCAGAGCATCGAGAACATCCGTGGAGTCGGGTACCGACTTGTTTCGTAATTTCATACTGACGATACTTACCTTTTATGTGGTCACGGCACTATTGCTGGTAGTGGGTGTCTACTATGCCACGGTGGTATTGGGTTATGAGGGACTCTATCTCATCCTCTTGTTCGCAGCTTTGGCAACGGTCGTGATGGGTATCATCATAGCAAAGATGGCCATCGAGCCACTCAAGCAGCACTTCGAACATCTGCAGGACTTCTCAAAAGAGACGCTGCACGAGCTGAACCTTCCGGTCAATACCATCCTTGCCAACACAAAGATGCTTCGACGCACCCACAGTGATGAGAAGAGCAGTAAACGCATAGACCGTATAGAAGCGGCTGCGGTGATGCTACAAGAGCGTTATGGTGAGTTGGACTATCTTATTGCGAGGCAGATGCATCGTGAGACCACAGAGTCATTTGATCTTGCTCAGATGATGGATGAACGCCTGCTCTTTTTGCATCAGCTCTATCCTCAGGCCAGATTTGAGAAGGATTTAGAACCGATAAGGTTGGATCTGGATAAAATCGGTCTCAGAAAAGTCATAGACAACCTGATCGACAATGCTGTGAAGTACTCGGGAAAAGAGATAGTGATCGATATTCGTCTGCATGCTGGAGTCCTGGAGATACAGGATTATGGTGTAGGGATGGATGAGGTCGAGCTCTTTCGGATCTTTGACCGTTATTATCAGAGTGATGCTATGATGCCGGGTTATGGCATCGGGCTGGGTCTGGTAAAGAGTTTTTGTGATAAATATAGAATAAAACTGTATGTACGTTCGGAGAAAGGCAAAGGTACCACTATGATACTGGATTTCAAGGAGATGATCGAAGATGGAAAATAGTGACTGGTTATTATATGCGGAAGAGGCACTTGATTTTGGGGTGATGGGTCTTTTGATACTGATGAGTATTGTCTCACTTTGGCTTTTTGCTGAACGTCTGATGTTTTATCGAAGCGTTCGAAATGATGATTATGCTGACAGAGAACTCCTTGAGCTAGATCTCAGTGATAACCTCTCTATCATCTCTGCCATTGGTTCAAATGCGCCGTATGTCGGACTTTTGGGGACAGTACTGGGGATCATGATCACCTTCTATACGCTGGGTGATATCGGTGCGGTAGACACAAAGAAGATCATGACCGGACTGGCCCTTGCACTTAAAGCGACAGCCATGGGTCTGGTCGTAGCTATCCCTGCCATCGCTTTTTACACGATCTTGCTGCGTAAGGCTGAGCGTATCCTGACACATTGGGATGTCGCGCAGAAACCTAAGAGCGGGCTTTAGGAGGGCGGTATGAAGAACCTGAAAAAGTTCGATCAGATCAATGTCATCCCCTTTATCGACATCATGCTGGTACTGCTGGTCATGGTGCTTACGACAACGACGTTCATCAAACAGGGGATCATTCCCGTAGAGCTGCCTGAGGCTGAGCAGTCGGAGAAAAAAGAAGAGAAAAAAGAGTATACGGTCTATATTACCAAAAGCGGAGAGCTGCATCTTGACAAAAGCCCCGTCACTGAGGCGGAGCTTGAGCAGAAGCTGTCGCAGATAGGTAAAGATGAGACCGTTGTCCTGCGAAGTGATAAGGATGCGACATTTCAAAGTTTTGTCACGGTCATGGATATGCTCAAAAAGCTGCATCACGAACAGCTCTATATCGTGACTAAAGAGTAGATCAGCGGAACAGTTTTTGCTAATCTTATTGTAAATGATAATAAGATCTGAATCAGAAACGGTATCCTTATGAAAAATAGTGCCACTTGGTCGTCGACACTTGGGCAGATATTCACTCCTGCGCTTTGGTTGATGGCGAGACTCTCCTACTTCTACAAGAGTGCACTGCTGTTTGTCGCAGTGGTGATCTTACTCTTTGCTACAGGTTATCTTTACATAGACCATCTTGACTCCGGTATTGAGAAGAACAGACAGCGACTGCATGGTGTCAATGTCAATAAAGCGCTCTTTGAACTCCTCTTCAGGACGGAGCGTTTTCGTGAGCAGGGGTACCTCTGTCTTCAGGGCGGCTGCACCATCAAAGACCCTCTGCTACTGCGTAAGCTGCTTGAGGAGGGACTCTCCTCTATTGATGAGCTGATCCGTTCGGGTGCTTACCATGCTGCGCTCGAACCGATGCTTGAAACACTTGCAGTAAACATCAAAAAAGCAGATAAAGCGATCATCCTTAAAGACTCTACCTACTATTTTCACCATATGAGTGATGTCATCGATAATATCATCGCCCTGATGGATCAGATAAATATTCGCAGTATCTTATGGGATGAGGATGATATTGAGACAGTCCTTGGTATACAGGCGCTCTTTGACAGACTACCAAGGATAAGTGCTTTGACCGGTGAACTTCGCGGTCTGGGCAGCGGTATCTTGCAAGAAGGCTCTACTGACTCCGTGATGTATGGACATATCGTCGATGTGATGGGGGCACTGGAGATCAATCGTGTCGAGTTGGTATCGAGGATAGAGAAGCTGGTCGAACCAGAGCCGAAGCTGCAAGAGGCAGTCGAGGCGATAGTCAGTACACTGCGTACTTATGATAACTGGGTAGAGCGTGAGATCATCGAAGGGCAGATGTCCCGTGCTCCTCAGCTCTTTTTTGATCAGGGTACTAAAGTACTGGCAACGCAGAAAACACTCTTTGACCTGATAGTACCGCGTCTCAAAGGTGAGATCCATAGGCACATCGATAAGGCCCAGCACACAAAAGACCTCATAATGGATACTTTGCTGTTAGCGTCGATGCTCTGGCTTTATCTGTTCATAGGCAGTTATATAGCTATACGCCGCTCCATAGATATGTTGATCGAGGTGACGGATGAGGTGGCGTCAGGACATCTGAAGACAAGGATGCCGGAGCAAGATAACGAGGAGTTTGACCATATTGCTTTTTCGATGAACCATATGATCACCTCTCTACATACCCGCAACTCACTCCTAAAAGCCTATAAGAACGCACTTGATGAAGCGACACTGGTCAGCAAAACGGATGAGAAGGGAGTCATAACCTACATCAACACGACCTATGAGCGCTTATGCGGT
This sequence comes from Sulfurimonadaceae bacterium, assembly GCA_030610325.1. GTDB lineage: Bacteria > Campylobacterota > Campylobacteria > Campylobacterales > Sulfurimonadaceae > BB26. The sequence goes on from JAUWRZ010000034.1 coordinate 8,394, forward strand.
TATACCCTTGATGAGGTGGCAGGTAAGACCAATGGCCTCTTTCGCAGCAGCAGTACCAGTGAGACCCAGATCAACATCGTATGGAAGACTATCCTGGCCAAAAAGATCTATCATGGTGTCTTTGAGAACGTGGCTAAAGACGGCAGTAGTTTTTTTGTGAAAAGTACGATCGTGCCGATCCTTGATGAGAATGAGGACATCATCGAGTTTATGTCCATCATGTCAGATATCACAGTGCTTGTAGCACATGAGAAAGAGCTCGAAGAGCAGCTATACTCAGATAGCCTTACCGGACTTCCAAACAGACTCTCTTTGCATGAAGCGATCCGTAGCAGTAAGGATGCGAAACTACTGCTGCTGGATGTAGACAGGTTCAGTATGATCAATACTATCTATGGAGAGGATGTCGGTGATGAGTTGATCATCGAGCTTGGTAAAAAACTCACTCTTTTGAAAAGTGATAGTGATCTTCAGCTGTTTCATCTGGGTTCGGATGAGTTTGCTGTGCTTGCAGATGGAAGGATAGACGATCTTCATTTCCAGGAAGATGTAGTCATGCTGGCACATTCACTTAACCCGGTCAGGCTACAGTGCTTTTCACATGAGATCACTGTCCGTATAAGCATCGGCGCTGTCATAGCTTCACGTAATGATGGGAGACGACCATTGATAGCCATGGCCAGTATAGCGCTAAAAGAGGCCAAGAAACGTCCGCGTTCCTACTTCTACTACTCCGATATCACAGACTCATCGCATCAGATAGAGGAGAACCTGGCTACTGTAGAGCGACTAGACCATGCCATCAAGAACGGGACGATCATCTGTCACTACCAGCCGATCTACAACGTACATACTGAGCGTGTAGAGAAGTTTGAAGGTCTGATGCGTCTTGTAGATAAAGAGGGTAAGACCCACTCACCAGATACTTTTATCAATGTGGCAAAAGGTGCCCGTCTGTATGGAAGTCTGACCCAGCAAGTCGTCTTGAACACTTTGGCTGTGGCTGATCTAAATCCGGAGATGGTCTTTAGTATCAATATAGATGTCGAAGATATCAATGATACGCATACAGAAGCGTTTATCATCGATCAGCTTCATCGTTCTACTTGTGCGGAACGCATCATATTTGAACTGGTGGAGTCAGAGCAGATCGATAACAATGACCTTGTCAAAAGCTTTCTTGCACAGCTTAAAAGGCTGGGATGTAAGATCGCCATCGATGATTTTGGCAGTGGTTACTCCAATTATGCCTATCTGCTGGAGATGGGTATAGACATAGTCAAGATAGATGGTACCCTCATCACGAACATAGATAAAGATAGAGATAAGCAGCGTATCGTCGCTTCGATCATCTCTATAGTCCATGAGTTGGGTATGGAGACAGTGACCGAGTTCGTCAATAGTCTTGCTATCTATGAGATGGTCGTCTCACTGGGTACAGACCATGTACAAGGTGTCTATATTGCCGCCGCCGCACAAGAGTTGAAGTCCGATATCAAAGAGATAGAGTGAGATGTGGTACGCTTTAACGGGGATCAGTATAAAATAGACCCTACAAAGAGAGACAAGGTAGTAAGATGACAGAGAAGAAGCAAAAGAGGGTGGTGCTGTTCGTCAGTCCATCATGTAAGTGGTGTACGACAGCCAAGGCGTATCTTAAAAAGAACGCGGTCAAGTTTAAGGCTATCGATGTCACAAAAGATGAGAAAGCAGCTAAAGATTGTGCAAGTCATGGCTGTCGGGGAGTCCCTGTCTTGATGATCGGAAGTCGCTGGATCTGCGGCTTCGACCAAAAGAGCATCGATAAGATGCTCGGTCTTTAAGACTTAGTCCTTAATACGCTTTCTCAAGCATCTTAAAACGATTTTTATTACTGTTCTCATCAGCATCCCCAGCTGGTGTGGCTTTTCCCTCTTCGACGGTGGATGACATCTGCGTCGAAAATACTTTTTTCTCCTGCGCCTCTACACTGTTTAACGAGGTGTTCAAAATATAGAACAATACCATGATGAGGATGACTGCACTATAGAAGAGTAGGTAGTTTTTCATATGTTCATTGCTAAAAGGGTTCTGCATGGCTTATATCCGTTTCGCTTTTATTGAGTGAAAGTCTACACAAATAGTTTGATGTTCTCTGGAATCACCGCTTTTTTGAGAGAAAATAGTCTGATTATTGTTTTAAAAGTCTTATATAGCTATATATGATCAGGAGTGTGGCAGATGAAGATGGTCAAATCGATGCTTGAGTATACAAAGGCTTTGACTGTACTGTATGTGGAAGACGATATGACACTTCTTGATAGTACGACGGAGTTGTTCAAAAACTACTTTAAGATGGTAGATACAGCTGCAGACGGGAACGAGGGGCTGGAGAGATATCTTGCATATAAAAAAGAGCATGATGTCTCTTATGATATGGTCATAACAGATGACACAGCCTAAAAAAGAGCTCTCCCTTGTTCATGATGATGAGGCACTAGATCAGGAGGTGATAGAGCAGATAGAGCATCTTGTCAATGATGGTCTGCATGAACTTAGAGAGATCCTTGATGAGATCGATATGGTCGTGATAAGTATCATAAACAGTGTCAATACGATCGAGATGGATACGTTGCCAAGGCTGATAAGACTTTTTGAGAAGTACGCCTCCATACTCCATCTCTACAGTTTTTTCAATGAACTCTCTCAAGCGATGAACATGTTTTCTCTGACTATGAAGGAGAACGTACTTCCCACAGATGAGCAGAGCAGTAAAAACGTATTTATGCTTTTAGAGAGTTTCATCTATGTCTTGGGCAGATGGGATCTTCGATTTTTAAAAGCCAGTCACAAGAGAGTAGTCTGGCTCTCTGAACGATCACGATGATGCGAGATGGTGACTTCTTTAAGAGACTCTTCTTTGAACCCAATGACCC
>JAUWRZ010000305.1 GCA_030610325.1 Sulfurimonadaceae bacterium
ACCTATTTTGATCTATTATGCCAAGTTTATCAACATTGAAAAGCCATAGTCACTAGGTTGGATGGAAAAGATGATCAAAGTCTTTATAGTGATGAGCTCAACGATGCCTATAACAGTAACGTGATCCGCCGTCTGAAGAAGAGTCGTAGAGCGATCATAACTCTTGACTTGATGACGTTGAGGGAGATCGGTAGATAAGTCTGAAATAAGAGATGAGGGAGAGTATCAAAGCCAAGACTTTGATACTTGTCATCTAGCTTAATTGAGAGAGGACTTCTTTCTCGACAGCGTCTATGGTCTGGGTGCCATCGACACGGATGTATTTGAGTGCAGAGTTCTCAGCGGCTTCTGCACTGTAGTAGTCTACTAACGGTCTTGTCTGCTCATGATAGACCTTGAGACGGTCAAGGACGATCTCTTCTTTGTCATCGGGACGTTGGACAAGCTCCTCCCCGGTCTCATCATCTTTACCCTCTACTTTTGGCGGGTTATAGACAAGGTGATAAGTACGGCCTGAACTTAGATGGGCACGGCGACCTGACATACGCTTGACGATCTCTTCATCAGCTACATCGATCTCAATGATCGCATCGATAGCTACACCTGCATCTTTGAGTGCATCAGCCTGCGGTACAGTACGTGGAAATCCGTCAAGTAAAAAACCCTTCTTGCAATCATCCTGGGTAATACGCTCTTTTACCAGTCCTATGATTATCTCATCTGTCACCAGTCTACCTGTATCCATGAAAGACTTAGCCAGCTTGCCTAGCTCTGTTCCCGCTTTGATCGCAGCACGAAGCATGTCACCTGTCGAGATCTGAGGAATATCAAACTCTTTAGTCAGGAATTGGGCCTGTGTTCCCTTGCCGGCACCGGGAGCACCAAGTAAAATGATCTTCATCGTATGTCCTGTTATTGGTATTTTGTTGGGCGGATTATAATCAAATCGAGCTCAGTTACTGTTTAACCCGTAGTCAAGCCTCTTCTTGGGGAAGTATTCATCATATCTTTATGGCATCTCACTATAATTCTGGTACTAAATAAGACCATAAGGATCACAGATGACAAATGCAGAGACACTTAAACGACTTCTTAACGACGAGGTGCTCCCCGATATCGAAGAGTATATGGATGAACTGTTCGCACTCATAGCAGATAAGAAAGCAACAGATGAGGATAAAGAGGAACTTGAGAACATGCGTGAGCTGCGTAAAGAGTTCCAGGTGATGCTCGAAGAACTAGGTAGTGGTGAGATGGATGAAGAGGAGTGTCTTGAGATCATCGAAGAGGTCCGTGAGATGCAAGAGGGGGATGAGAGCGAGTGATCACTACGTGCTACTGCGATGCGTGAAGGACTCCTGATATCGCATAGCAGACATTTCTAATAAAATATAACTTTTTTCATATTTAATCCGGTCTACTATGTTATAATTCATTATTAAATCTACGACCCCCGGGGCTTGATGATGCAGTTAAACTATCACATCTTAATAGTCGATGATGTCACAGATAACATACAGGTGGCGATGAACATCTTAAAAGAGGAGAACTACGACTTCTCTTTTGCGACATCAGGTGAGATGGCACTAGCTCTTCTGGACGAGAACAGTTTTGATCTGATCCTGCTCGACATCATGATGCCAGGTATCGATGGTTATGAAGTGTGTCGACGTATGCACAAGGATCCAAGGTATATTGATATCCCCATTATCTTCTTGACCGCAAAAGCTGATGTAGACTCGATGTCCAAAGGTTTTGAGGTCGGAGGTGTTGACTATATCGTCAAGCCTTTTCATGCCAATGAGCTCATAGCGCGGGTCAATACACACCTTGAGCTTTACCGATCAAAAGCCTTATTGAAACATCATAACCTTTCCCTGCAGGTGAAGATAAAGAACGAAGAGACAAGACTTCTCTCCGAGCTTGAAGAGAACCAGAAAGAGATGATCTTTGTACTGACGGAACTGATGGAGTCTACTTCAGATGAGACCGGTAAACATATACGACGTGTCGCTGAGTATTCGCGGCTTTTGGCACACTACCATCATAGTGTCAGTGAAGAGGATGCAGACGTTATCTATCACGCGTCGCCGATGCATGACATAGGAAAGATAGCTATCCCCGAGCACATCTTGCATAAAAAAGGTCCACTTAGTGATGAGGAGTTCGAGGTCGTAAAGACGCATACTGTCAAGGCACATGAGTTTTTACATGCTTCAAAACGAAAGATCATGAAAGCAGCTGACATCATCGCTTATGAGCACCATGAGAAGTGGGATGGGACAGGTTACCCGCGCGGACTTAAGGGTGAGGAGATCCACTCCTTTGCACGTATTGTAGGCTTGGCAGATGTCTTTGATGCGTTGACACATAAGCGAGTCTATAAGGAGGCGTGGAGTGTCGAAGATGCCGCGAAGTACATCATCGAGAACAGTGGCATCTCTTTTGACCCCTACCTGATCGAACTTTTTGAAGCAAACCTTGATGAATTTATCGCTATCTCCAAGCTTTAAAGTACTCTCTCTTTTTCTCTTCTTTTTTCAACTCACTGTCACCGCGCTGACCTTTACGCCTCAAGAGAAGCAGTGGATAGCCGAACATGGTGTAGTGAGTGTTGGTGGAGGGCCGGATTGGGCACCTTTTGACTTTGTTGATGAGCATGGTCAATATAATGGTATCGCTAATGACTATTTGACACTGCTGACACAGAAGACAGGATTGAAGTTTGATGTGATCATCGATAAGTGGAGCAATAATCTTCAAAAGATGAAAGATAAGAAGATAGACCTTCTCCATGCCATCTACTACACCGATGAGCGTGCGACGTTTATGGACTATAGTAGACCCTATTTTGAGATGCTTGACTATTTTTTCATACGTGATGACCTTGATGTGAAGAGTCTTGCGGATCTCAATGGTAAACGAGTCGCCATGCCAAAAGACTTTGCTCATGTGGAGATCTTAAAAAGAGAGTTCCCGCTTATCAAGATCATTACGGTCGAGACTTTTTCCGATACCATCGATGCCGTACTGGAAGGTCGGGCAGATATGCTATTTGATACCTATGTCTCCCTCTCACATATACTGAAAAAAGAGGGCATAGACACGATCGTACCCTTTAAGTCATACCGTGGAAATGGTACCGTCAAACTTCATATGAGTACAGCTAAAGAGGAGCCACTGCTTGCTTCTATCATCGATAAAGGGCTTGAAGCCATAAACAGTGTAGAAAAGAAAGAGATCTATGCCAGATGGATAGGGCAGGGACCGGTAGTCGAACAGAAGAAGATACAGCTTACAAAGCGTGAGAGAAAGTGGATAGAGGAGCATCCTTCACTTACCTACAGTGAGATAGACTGGACCCCGATGTCTATTATAGAAGAGGGGGAGATGGTAGGTATCTTACGAGAATACCTTGAAAACATCACTGAACAGACTGGTCTGACTTTCAACTATGTGCCATCTGCCTCATGGCCGGATGTCCTGAAGAGCTTCAAAGAAGGTACTATCGATCTTGTCCCGGGTAT
>JAUWRZ010000019.1 GCA_030610325.1 Sulfurimonadaceae bacterium
GTGAAGCTTTGTACTTATTATGTCTAGACGCCAAACGAACAAGTCCGTTTAACTGCGCTAACGCTGAGTTTGCTTCGGCAGCAGGCCCCCGCACTGTTTGTGCTTTAGAGTTCTCTTTGTCGAACATCTGCTCGACCTCTCATCTTGAAATGCCAGCAGGACAATAGCTTTCAACGGGGTCAGGATGGTTCATCTTTCGGAGCGAAGCGATAAAGTGAAGCTTTGACCCCCTGCCGCCAGTCACCAACCCGTTGAGCATCTTTCACACTAACTGATGCACATCGCTTCGATCTCATCCACCGTTTTAGCAATACCATCAGATAGGTTCTCATACCCTGTCTCAGTGACCAGGATATTATCTTCGATGCGGATGCCTATCCCTCGGTAACGTTCAGGGACATCAGTATCATCTTCACGGATATAGATACCCGGTTCGATCGTCAATATCATTCCCGCTTGAAAAAACAGCTCTTCACCCTCTTCATCTACATAGGGACAGGGGTCATGTACATCCATCCCCATCCAGTGGCCTATACCATGAGGAAAATACTTCTTATGCCTTTTCGCTTCGATCAGTGCCGTAGGTTCCCCGTGCATGACACCCAATCCGACCAATCCTTCACAGAGCCACAGTTCAGAACGCTCTTGCAGATACTTTTTGACTATACCCGGTCTGATCTCAGCGATAATACGTAGTTGGACATCGAGGATCATCTCATATAACGCACGCTGGGCTGGGCTAAATGTCCCACTGACAGGGAAGGTGCGAGTAATATCACTGGCGTACATCGCATACTCACAACCCGCGTCGATAAGTACGAGCACACCCTCTTCCAAAGTATCACGGTTACTGATATAGTGCAGAGTATTGGCATTATTACCTCCTGCGACTATCGTCGTATAGGCATCACTATAAGCACCATTATGCTTAAACTGGTACTCGATCGCGGCCTGGATACTATACTCTTTCATGCCTGGTCGTGCCTGTCTCATCGCATCATGATGTGCCATCTCTGTTATAGCCAGTGCCGATCTTATCGAAGTGATCTCATGCTCATCCTTGAGAAGACGCATAGTCCGGATCTTCTCACTGACATCTATATAGTGTCTTGGCGACTTTTTACTACTTCGATCATCGACCAGGCTCTTACAGTGTCCTTTCGCTACAGCATATCGCAGATCATCACTGAAGAGATCTAGATAAAGATGGGTCCTCTCCTTCAGTGCTTCTTTAAGCATCTCTTCGTAACGCTCGATGCCATGGACCTCATCTACATCAAATCGCTTTCGGGCTGTATCTACTCCAAGCCGTCTTCCTGTCCAAAGCTCCATCGCCTCATCTTTAGGCTGCACAAATAAAAGTGCCTTACTCACCTTGGCACTCTTGATAAAAAGCAGGACGCTGTTGTCCTCTTCAAAACCACTCAGGTAGTAGAAGTCACTTGCCTGCCGGTAGGGGTATTCTGTATCGTTCGAACGTGTCTTCTGCTCTGCAGAGACGATGACACCGACTCCGTCATCAAGCATCTCCAACAGCCGGTCACGTCTTTTTTTATATACTATATCATTCATGGTCAGTATTGTAGCATGTCACAATTTTCCAGATGAGTATCTCATTTCAGAGGTATTTCTATCTCATAAAGTTTGATTGATCATTTTTAAACAAAATTTATATTTCAATGTGATAGGATAAAGGAATATTATTAAAAGGTTCTATCTTGGACAAAGAGACGCTCACTGCTTACAAGACACTCACCGATCAGGTAAAGGTCCAGATAGAGAGTCTGGACGTTGTCTTACCACGACGTTATGCCATACTGTTCGCAGACCTTGCAAAAGCAAATAAGATCGATCTCGGTAATGAAGAGGTCGTCAATAATGAACTTCTTGATGACAAAGTCGTCAAACATGTCGAGAAGTTGAGTGACAGTGCCTCTAAGGCTGTCACTGCCATCGAGACGAAGGATACGGCAAAACTAAAAGAGGTACTTACAGAGACTCAGGCTCTCAGAGAAGAGATCGAGCAGCTTAGAAGTGCCGTCTACGAAGACACACTTACCAAAGTGTATAACCGACGTTGGATGGAAGAGAACTATCTTAACCAGGATAAGACACTCTTTGCAGTCAATGGTCTCCTGGCTATGATCGATATGAACGACTTCAAATATATCAACGACACCTTTGGGCACATCAGCGGAGACAAGGTCCTCTTCTATGTCGCATCACAACTGCGTCGAAGCGGTGGTCATGTCATCCGCTTTGGCGGTGATGAGTTCTTTGTCCTATTTGAAGATGGCATCACAAAAGATAAGGCCAATCTCAAACTGCATAATATTCGTGAGTTAGTCATCAAAAAACAGCTTAGAGCAGAAGGCAAGACCTTTAAGACCAGTTTCTCCTACGGACTTATCGGGTTTTCCAGCGGAGATACCGTTGAGTCAGTCGTACAGACCGCTGATGAAGAGATGTATGACGATAAGATACAGATCAAAAGCAGGCTTAATAAATAGTCTCTTCTAACCCAAAGACCTTTTAGCCTCCCTCTACTACCTACTACTCTTGATCTGTGACTCTAAATAAAGTATTGACATTAGCAAATGGGTCTGGTAATAAGGAGAAGGTCAGAGAAAGTATGGACACCAGAAGAGTGTCCAGGTAGAGCGGTATTTTTGACTAGAAGTCGCGTTTAAGAAGTTTATCGACCTTTAAGATCGTCAGTATCCTATCATCTTGTTTACCTACTCCCTCGATCATACTCTCCTCCGCATGAACAGATTCCGGTGCAGGTCCGATCGCTGACTTCTTCAGACGGATAGCCTCAGTAAGACGGTCTATCACAAAACCTGCGACCTCATCCTCATGACGGATGACTATAAAGCGGGTATCATCACTGTGTTTTAGTTCCGGCAGACCAAATTTCTGACGTAGGTCTATCAGTGGGATGACTGAGCCTCGAAGATTAAAGACGCCTAAGACATAACCCGGTGTCTGTGGTACCCTTGTCCAATCGATCGGTTTGATGATCTCCTGAATACTTAAGATCGGTACACTATACTCCTCGACACCGACGACAAAGCCTACGAGTTGAACGACATCATCAAGCTGTGAGGCATCAGGTTCGTTTTGCTGCTGATTTTGTTTGTTTATGATACTTTGTAATTTGTCACTCATGCCTACATCTCCAAATTGAACTTAATATTGCGTTTGACTACGCTCATCAGGTAGTCAGGTGAGTATGGTTTCGTAATATACTCTACCATACCGGACTCTACACCACGCATACGATCTGATTTACCGGTACGTGAGGTAACTGCGATCAGCGGCAGGTTCTTATATTTGTTATATTTTTTGATCTCCCCTGCCAGAGAGTAGCCGTCCATACGCGGCATCTCGATATCGATCAGCATCGCATCAAAGTCATGCTCAGCCTGCTTGAGTATGCCAAGTGCCTCCTGTCCATCACTTGCCTCTATCAAGGTTATTCCCAGCGGCTCAAGGGATTTCTGCATGATCAACCGGTCAGTCCTGGAATCATCGACTATCATGACTTTGAAGTCACTTGCTTTTGTCTTCTCCTGCATACTGCTCTTACTCTCTGCATCAATAGCGATCGTGGATTTGACAGATTTAGCCATATGCATCAGTGCCGCTACATCCACGATCAATGTGACACCACCATCTCCACGGATAGTCGCACCGGCTATCCCTTCGATGCCTTTAAGGTACTCACCCAGAGACTTGATGACGATCTCTTCTTGTCCGACCAGGGAATCGACGATAAGGCCGATCTTGCTTTCAGCAAGCCCAAGTACGACGACATAAGCATATTCACTCGCATCAAAGACACGCTCCACATCGAAGATGTCCCCAATATGTACCAGTGAGAGGACCTCCTCACGCAGACGCATGACAGAACGGTTCTCCACCGTATAGATCTCTTCGGTACTGATACGTACCGTCTCCAAGACAGAGGCCAGAGGAATAGCGTAGTACTCCTCCTGCACACCGACAAGCAGTGCCTGAATGATTGCCAGAGTCAAAGGTATCTTCAGCTTTATTGAGGTCCCCTTACCGATCTCGGAATCAATATCGATAAGACCGTTCAGTTTTTCGATGTTTGTCTTGACGACATCCATACCGACTCCACGTCCTGAGACACTGGTCACTTCAGCAGCCGTTGAGAAGCCTGGCCTGAAGATCAGAGCAAACGCCTCCTTCTCACTCATCGTATCTGCATCTTTCTCACTGATGACCCCTTTATCCAGGGCAATGTTCTTTAAGATATCCGTATCAAGTCCTTTACCATCATCCGTTATCTGAACGACGATATGGTTACCCTCATGATAGGCTTTTAGACCGATGATACCCATTTCAGGTTTCTCTAATACAGCCCTGTCTTCAGCAGACTCTATACCATGGTCACAGGAGTTTCGGATGATATGTACCAGCGGGTCACCTATCTCTTCGACTATCGACTTATCAAGCTCTGTCTCCTCACCACTGATCTCCAACTCGATCTTTTTACCAAGTTCACGAGATAGATCACGGATCATACGCGGAAACTTGTTAAATACTTTTCCGATCGGCAGCATCCTGGTCTTCATCACCGCTATCTGCAGATCAGTCGTGACCAGCGAGACAATAGAGACGACCTGATTGAGCTCCTCAAGGAACTCTTCACCCTCATAACGCTCCTCGACATCATCATTGATCTTGATAAGACGGTTTTTACCCAGTACCAGTTCACCGATCAGGTTCATCAGGTGGTCAAGGCGTTTGACATCCACGCGGATCGTCTGTTCGACCGTTGTAGGTGCACGTTTTGCCTCAACAGGTGCCGCAGCCTCTTTTTTAGCTGCCGGTCTCTTCGGCGGTGGCGGTGATGCTACCGGTTTGACCTCTGCCTTGACATCCGGTTTGACCTCTTCTACAGGGGCACTGACAACACTCTCGACTACCGGTTCAGCTTTTTTCTTCGCATCACGTTTGGCTTTATCAGACTGCTGACGTTCCATCAAAAGACGTTCGATCTCATCTTCGACCTCCTGATCACTCATCGCATCATAATCAGGTTCCTCTTCATCCGTCTTCTCTGATGCAGACGCGCTCTCAGCCTCTTGTGAGGTACTAGGCGCTACCTCTGCTACGGCATCAGGAGCTTCCACTCCTGCACCACCGGCAGCGATATCAAGACGATTGACACACTCAGCCACCTCGACACCCTGGTCCCCTCCCGTATCACGGATAGTGACCAGAAGTGCTTTCATCAGGTCGATGGATTCCAGTACGACATCCATGATCTCTGCATTGATCTTGAGATCACCGTGACGTGCCATGTTCAGGATATTTTCCATATGATGCGTCAGATGCGTCAGTACATCAAAGTTTAAAAACGAACTGGCACCTTTTACCGTATGCGCGACCCGAAATATCCGATTAAGAAGCTCAAGGTCTTCAGGTGTTGACTCCAACTCCACAAGGTCCTGATCAAGCTGTTCGATCAACTCAAATGATTCGACTAAAAAATCCTGTAATATCTCTTCAAATTCATCCATACTTTTAACCTCTATAGGATATGTGCACGTACGACACGGGCGACTTCATCATAAAATGTATTAGCATCAAACTTCACCAGATAAGCTTCCCCACCGGCCTTAATACCCCGATCCTCACTGAAGTGATCACTGATGGATGAGTTAAAGACGATGGGAATACTTTTAAAACGAGTATCTTTTTTGACATTGGACGCAAAGTGGAAACCATCCATCAAAGGCATCTCGACATCTGAGACGATCAGCTTCACATGTTCATCAATAGCTTCGCCATACTTCTGAGAGAGATCTTCCAGACGTTCCAGACCCTCTTTACCGTCATTAGCCTCAACAACATCAAAGCCCATCTTTACCAGGGCATCTTTAATGATCTTTCGTGCCGTATGACTATCATCAAGTAGCAATACCGTACCACTAAAACCTTCATTCTCTTTTGATATCTTTGCATCACTGGGTGCGTACAGTCCCAGGTCCTGTACGACTGTCTCCAGGTCTAAGATCAGCAGCACGGCATCGTCTTCGATCCGGGTGACTCCCGTGATCTTGCTTTTATCAAGTGCTCCTGCACCACCTGTAAAAGATGCCGGTTCGATATCTTTCCAGTTGATACGGCGGATGCGTTTGGCTTCATGGACAATAAAACCGATCAGGATATTATTGAACTCCGTGATGATGATCCGACCGTTCTTGTCAGACTCTTCCGGTGCAATCACTCCCATCCATTTTGCCAGATTTACGACCGGGATGACGACACCGCGAAGATCGAAGATACCCTCGATAAACTCTGGTGTACCGGGAAGCTCTGTCAACCTTGGTACCCGGATTATCTCACGTACTTTAGCTACGTTGACCCCATAGATGCCTTCGTAGATCCCCTCACCCTCATATTTGAAGATGCGAAAATCTACCAGTTCCATCTCATTTGTGCCAACTTTCAGCACATTCTCATCATTCATCAAGACTCCTTACTAAAAGTAACCTCTTTTAACAATTTTTGATTATTTGATAATTGTAACTGAAAATATCTTTGATTGCAGGAAAAAGCAGCAAGATTGATATAGGTACATCCTTCTATATCAAAGATCCTGTTTTGATGATAATGCCCATCTATATAGTAGGTAGATGACGAGAGGTCAGTCGATGCTAGACGCCGCTTCGTATAGGACTCAAAACCATCAAACTGGTCGCAGTCCTCTTTTTTGGCGTTGTGTCGATCGATACTATGGACGATACTATGATCTGTAAAAGAGTCTATCACGCGAAGCAGTCGTAAGATGGGACGTTTTCGTATCAAGTACGTATAGAGCCCGTAACCCCATCCCAGACCAAGATCACCGTGTGCCAGCAAGACCTCTTTATCAGCATATTGGCACCTTAGAGGTTGCTCTGCGATCGTGAAGACATGCGTGTTCTTTAAGACAGAAGCGAGCTGAAAATCGTGATTTCCCTCCAGGTAGATGACATCTATCTTTAAAGCTATCTCATCGATAAGGGCTACTGCTTCAGCATTACGTTCAAGAGTATAGGAAATACCACCGATGAGCTGATCGAAGATATCTCCCATCAGGATAAGTTGAGGAGTCTCTATCTCACCAGAAGCGATGGCTTTTAAAAAAGGAAGTAGTCCGGGGTTCTTTGGAGAGTAGTGTGCATCCCCAATAAAGAGTGCCCCTTCATGCAGTTGCAGAAGATCAGGGGACATACGCGATGATAGGCAGCCCGGTCGACTCTTCGAGACCACTCATCAAGTTGGCATTGGCCACTGCCTGTGAACTGGCCCCACGAAGTAGGTTATCGATGGCAGAAGTGATAAAAAGGACATCACCGCTGCGTTTTGCATAGATATCACAAAAGTTTGTCCCGGACACACTTTTCATATCTACCGGTGTCTTACGTATACGGACAAAAGGCTCATCCCTGTAGACTTTTTCAAGGAGTTCCAACGGGTCAAAGTCACCCTCGACCTGCATATAGACAGAGGAGAGCATCCCACGCGTGATCGGCAGCAGATGCGGGACAAAATGTACGGTAGACTCATCCACGGCAAGCTTCTCAGCGATCTCCGGTCCATGACGGTGATCGAGAGGAGCATAAGCAAAGGCGTTCTCATTGATGGTGACATAATGCGTGTTATGCGAACACTTCTTACCGGCACCGCTTACACCGCTTTTAGCATCGATCATGATCGGCGTACCACTCTGTCGAAAAGGCATAAAAGGCAGCGCCGCCAGGATGGAAGCAGTCGGATAACATCCCGGATTTGCGACCAAGGTCGCCTCTTTTATCTTTGTGCGATTGAGCTCAGGAAGACCGTATACCGCGTGAGCAAGGTTCTCCGGATCGATATGCGGTACATAATGAGCTTCATAAGTATCACGCTCGAGTCGATAATCAGCTGAAAGGTCCACGACTTTGACATCCAGTGCGATAAGCGCTTTGACAAAACCCATAGCCGTCTTATGCGGCAGTGCCAGAAAGGCCAGTTCACATGACTCTGCTACGGCATTGGCATCGGCTTTCTCGATAGCACATTCACTTACACTGCTTAAAGAGGGGTGAAGCTCGCTCAGTGACACTCCCCCTTCACTAGTCCCGACATAACGGATCTCAAAGATCGGATGTTGGACAAGCATCTTGATCAGTTCAAGTCCGGTATAACCACTCGCACCGATAACGGCGACAGGGATCTTAGTGGGTCTCAAAGATGATCTCCGTATATTTCACCTCAAGCACTTCAAACTCTTTTACTCCACCGGGAAGACGTGCCTTGATCTCATCGCCCTCCTCTTTACCCAGCAACTGCTTCGATAGAGGCGAGTTAAAGGAGATAAGTCCCTGATCAGGATTACTCTCTATCCCTCCGACGATCGTGTAGGTGACCTCTTCGTCACTGTCTACATCTAAAAGGACTACTGTCGAGCCAAAACTGATACGACTATGTTGTAACTGGGAAGGGTCGACTATCTGTGCGATGCTGATGATATCTGTCAGCTCATGCAGACGCGAATCGATCATGCGCTGCTTCTCTTTAGCCGCATGATACTCGGCGTTCTCTTTGAGGTCACCATGTTCAAGTGCCTCTTCTATCGCTATGACTACTGCCGGACGTTCGACGGTCTTGAGGTTGTTAAGTTCACTAGATAGCCTTTTATAGCCATACTCTGTCATCGGTTCTTTCTGTTGCAAAGATCTCTCCACGTTTGGACACACGAGACTTCGTCTGTCCTTGTTTTATGATCTCGATTATAGCGAAAATCGCATCACTTCTGTAGACATCTTTGAGAGGTCGAACAAGATGATACGATGTGCATCAGTATCTGCGATGTAAAGGGTACAGCCCTTTTTCCCGACACCGGTAGGAGTATGCAGATCTGACACGAGGGTCATGATAGAACCATCTTCGAGATTATACGCTTTCACCTTGTTGTTAAAGGTATCGGCAATAAATATCCGTCCTCCTCCGCAACCATCTCCATACTGCCCTGCGGTAACACCCTGCGGATGCTGTAGTAGGAGCTCTCCTTCATCCACATCACCAAAGGTAAAAAGCCCTTCACCTATGGCGGTATGAACACCATTGCCTACGATAACACGCAGAGCGGAACTCTCCGCATCCACAAACCAGAGCTGATCATAAAGCAGTGTCAGCCCTGATGGCTGGGCCAGTTGCGAACTCTGTGCATCACCATCACGCAGTGCTTCGAAACCATTTCCATAACGGACAGTCTCACTAAGGTCTGTGAGCGAATAAGCTACGATCTGATGCGAAGCAGCCATCGCAACAAAAAGTGTCTCATCAGAGAGTTCTAGATCATAAGGGGCACGCAGTCCATCAAGAACGACCTTACGTTCATAGCTCTTAAGGTCGATAGATACTATCTCATCTCTACCCCGATTGGCGATATAGAGTAAGTCAGCATGCACTGCCATACCCATTGGCTCAGACAACCCATCAAAGACCTTGAGTACCTTTCCCCCATAGTCACAGAGCCATACCGCATCATCTCCGGTGTTAGCGATAAGGAGAAAAGAGTCCTCACACTGGACCTTTTGCGGGAAATGAAGGCTCTCACTATGTTTTTTTATCTCGCTATTGTGTTTATCTAAAGGAGAGATACCCAGTGTAGCTAATGCTTTTTCTAACGTCTCGACTTTCTGCTCACCTGAAGATGTCTCTACTATATAGCCATCACGGTCTATCAACACCACAGTCGGCCAAGCTTTGATGGCGTAGTTGTCAAACAGTGACAGAGAGCTGTCATCGATAACAGGATAGTCGATACCAAGTCGTTCGATCGCATTTTTTAGATACTCAGTATCACCTTCACGCTCAAACTTGGCACTATGGACACCGATGATCACCAGCTCTGACCCGTAACGTTTTCGAAGTTCTTTAATGATATAGAGATTATTAAGACAGTTCACACAGCCATAAGTAAAGAAATCCAGCAGTACGATCTTCCCACGGAGATCAGAAAGAGAACGCTCTTCTGTGTTTAACCACTTACCGGACTCCAGACGGGGTGCTCGGACTGCCACTACTTCTCACTCAGCTTCATCACAGCCTGTGAACACATCGTCAGACCAAAAGCAGCAGTGACACCCATAAAACTCCCCTTCTCTTTGATCCTCGCCGGTTCTGAGCTGAAGACCACCGTATACTTTTTATTGAAGCGGCGTTTTTTCAGCTCATAACGGATCTTGGCACCAAAACGGTCACCATGGGTCTTCCAGATAGTCGAGACTTCGATCTTTGTCGGGTCAAGCCGTTTGGCTGAACCGACCGCAGAGATGAGCTTTTTATAGCACTTTTGCGCCAGGGCCAGTTTGGCATGGATATCGTCGATGGCATCAAGGATAAGATCATATGGCTCAAAATCAAAGCTCTCTATCCACTCTTTGTCGATCTTCTTCTCTATCACGGTTATACTCGGGTAGTGCTCTTTGAGTGAGAGGACTTTTGACTCCCCCGGATGCAGTTCTGACCACATCTGACGATTCTGATTGCTCTCATCAAAGGTATCAAAATCCACGATAGTGATCTCTTCTACTCCGGAACGTATGAGGCAGTCAAGACAGAAGCTCCCTACCCCACCTACACCCAGCAGCAGGACCTTCGCACGCTGAAGCTTCTCAAAGTCCTCTCCAAAAAGAATGCGCGTACGCTCATGCCTCACAGCCACTGCTCCAATCTTTGTAAAGTATGGTAAGCACTGAGATCTAGATGGACCGGAGTGAGGGAGACATGCCCCTGCTCGATCGCTTCAAAATCAGACAAAAGATGTGCTTTGGACTCTCTTGGCTTGAACTCCAGAGGGTGAAGTCCCAGCCAGTAGTGCTCTTCCCCACGTGGATTTCGGTGCAGGTGCGCATCATTACCATAGTAGCGGTATCCGGCGTACGTCACACGCATCTCAGCTTCTGCAGTATCAGGAGGGATGTTGACATTTAAAAACTCACGCTCCGGCAGTGGGAACTCTCCAGCCAGGATCTTCTCCACCAAGGTACGGATCGTCTTTTTCGCCAGCGTATAGTCATGTCGTGATTGGGTGAAGTCCACGACCTGTGAGATAGCTATGGCGGGAACACCCTGTAGTACAGCTTCCATCGCCCCCGCCGCTGTACCCGAATAGGTGATATCCTCACCCATGTTCGAACCGCGATTGATCCCGCTGATGACAAGGTCTGGTTTTTGCTCATCGAACATGGAGTGTAGTGAGAGGTAGATACAGTCACTTGGCGTACCGTCATCGAGTTTGTAGAAATCATCATCGACACTGACAAATCGCATCGGTCTGGTCAGTGTCAGCGAGTGTCCACAGGCTGATTTTTCCGTTGCCGGGGCGACAATAGTCAACTGCGCCACATCTTTTAAGGCATCGATCAGGCTCAGTAAGCCTTCTGCCTCATAGCCATCATCATTGGTGATCAATATCTTTTTCATGGGTCTCTTTGCGATTTTTTATGAATTGTATCGAAATCCAGCTCCTCATACTCGATAAACACTTCTCTTCAGATCTATGTCTACAAGGTCCTGTCTTATCAATACGAAACCTTATCAAGAGTGATGAAGTCGGAACAGGTCGTATAAAATAGAATCGGCTACTCTGGTACGAAGATAAACCTGTTGACACCTTCATGATACTCATACGCCAGTACCATACCATGGATCTTTAAGATCGAATCGACAAGATAGAGGCCCAGGCCGAAACTGCTCTTTGCTGCATGTTTCTTAGTAAAAGGCTCCACATAATACGAAAGCGGATGCCCTAGCTCCTCTCCAACGCTATCAAACCAGATCTCAGCGCCATCTGTGCCGATCGTGACATGATGATCTACCGAGTATTTGATCGCATTATCGATCATGTTCTTGATCGCTGTAGAGAAGAGTCGAAAATCAGCATCACGTTTATACGCACTATCGATCTCGATTGCCACTGCGTCACTCTCTACCATAGCCAGGTCGATCGCACCATCTATCAGGTCCAGAAGACGGTACTCATTTTTTTGTAGATGTTCTGAACCAGTCGTCACCTCTTCGATCAATGCAAATTCATTGATAAGCGACTCCATCCGCTGGAAGATCTTGTTGAAACGGATACGCTGCTTATCCTGCTCCAGCATCTGTGAAGCAATACGTCCTTTTGCGATGGGTGTCTTAAGTTCATGCATGATATTACGCAAAAACAGAGTCCGCGACTCCAATAGCGCCCGGATCTTCACTCTGGTGTCTTCAAGTTCATTAGCGACAAGTGCTATCTCATCATAACGTCCTTTGATCGCAAAAGAGGTGTCCATGTTTCCCTCACCAAAGGCAGCGATCCGCTTTTTCAGCAGGCGCAGTGGCCGGATACGCTGTAAGATCAATATATAAGAGACGATGATGATCGCGACGATGACTATGTAGGCGTATAAAAGGTTCAGGTGGGCATAGGGTTTGAGCTTGGCATCTTTTAGCAGTACCGCACGGCGGGGCGATTCGATAAAGAAGTAGATGTGCTCATCTTTTTGCAGCATCGTCGCACGCATATCTTCCGCTATCTGTTGGGTATAGACACCCTGTTTGTTGTAAAAAAGCGCTTCATTGATCGCTTTGAAGCCCTCACGCTTAAGGACCTTTGCTTTATCCATGATCTCATCGACCTGCTCTTGTTTGGAGACGAGATCAAGGTTGTAGAGGGCAAGGTTGGCTTCAAGGATGGTCAGCGACGTCTGTCGTTGAAAGTGGGCACGAAATATCTGGGTGATCACCGAATACTTCGTAAAGATATTGTTAATATACTGGGTCTGATTTAGATGGTAGAACTTCCAGAAGGTGTAACTGACACTGCCCAGCGTCACGATAAATGCAAACAAGATCGTCATCAATACAGCATGATGACGGACTCTGTTTATCTTACTCTTCGTGATCAGAAATCGGACAAAAAGTCCAAGGTGACGTCTTACCTTTACTATCATCTTAAGAGTTTATAGCCGATACCCCTCACCGATTCGATAAGGGTCCTGTCTCCAAGCTTCGAACGGATACGCCCGACCATCACATCGATACTCTTATTTGAAGAGTCTTCGTTGATAGCGCTGACATTGTGGATGATATCCTCACGCGATACGACCATGCCCTGCTTTTTTATCATAAAATGCAAGATGCCGTATTCGGCGTTGGTGAGATCGAGCGAACGGCTTTTATAACGGATCTGCATCGCTGCATCATCCACTTTGAAATCACTTGGTGTCTCCGCTTCGACTTCTGCCGTCGTCTCATACCGACGAAGGACAGAGTGTATACGAGCTTCAAGTTCACGAGGGTCATACGGTTTGGGAAGATAATCATCCGCCCCAAGGGCAAGTGCCGTTACTTTATCGGTCACATCAGAACGGGCTGAAGAGATGATGATAGGGATGTTCTGGCGCTCACGGATCGCTTCACACACCTCCAGACCATCCATGCCCGGCAAAGTAAGGTCTAAGATCACCAGGTCATAAGACTCCAGTTTCAAAATACTCAAGGCTTTAAAGGGATCATCTTCTGTGATCACCTCAAAATCAAACTGTTCCAAAAACTCAGTCAGTATCTCGGCAAGCTCGAGATCGTCTTCTATCATCA
>JAUWRZ010000226.1 GCA_030610325.1 Sulfurimonadaceae bacterium
CCTGCATATCCTTGATCCTATCTTCTGCCGTATACTCGTTTGCGAAGATCAATGTACTTAACAACACTAAACTCAAAGCGATCTTTATCATAACTGCAACCTTTTAAATGGAGTCTATTTGGGGCACTTCTAATAACGCGGAGAAGACACCGCGTCTTTAGAAGTGCCCTTTGATCTTATTATAGCCCAAAAGAGAGCCTTGTGCAGTTTTTTACTTGGTTTCTAAAGAGGTTACACTGGAAGTATGTATTTATGTAATATTAAGAAAAAATGGAGGGACCAAACTCATATGCGACTGTTTGTTCTGGAAAGAAACAGGCATCGCGTGACCTCACATGGCAGTGATCATAAGCATACTCGATTTCTATTGTTTGAGACGTATAAAAATAGTGTATAATAATCATACGTATAAAAAATGGAGTACAGTATGAATGCAATAAAAGTACGTAAAAACTTTCTATTGGATAAGGAATTGATCGAATCCGCAGCAAAGGTACTGACGACAAGACACAAAAGTTTCAGTGAAGCGATAAACCTCTACTTGAAAGCTATCACAAAAGAACCGACTATTCTGGATACCATTGAAAAGAGTGCAAAAAAGAGAACGGGTAGTTTTATTGGGATGTTAGATGATCAGATAGGTGACGACTCCGATAAGACGTTGAAGAAGGAATATTTTAAAGAGACAGAGAGGTTTGAGTGAATATTTTTTTTGATGCTAATATCTGCTTGGACTTTTTGGATGCAAAAAGACCGACATCACCAGAGAGTATAGAGTATTTTTTAAGATATAAAGATGATGAGGATGTGGATTTCTATTTTAGTTCAGATTTTATCTCAGCATTCTATTATATTTTGACCGAGAAAAAGAAGATCGACCCGACTAAAGTGATAGGTGCGATCGATGCATTATCTTTTGAGATAACACCTTTTTATTTAGCGCATAGTGATTTTGTGAATGCAAAAAGTGCCTTTTATGAAAAAATACTTAGTGATTTTGAAGATCTAATGGTCCTGGAAAGTGCATATAGGGCTAATACGGACTATTTTGTCACTAATGACAAAGAGCTGCTCGCGATGAAGAATTATAAAAAGATAAGGCTCTGTACGCATTAATGGTTGAAAGTACTTTTTTTGTGGATTTCATGATTTCAAGTCCCCTGATTTAGGGCATTAGATCATTAAAAACCCCATACCAACCACTAACGTGTACATAGCCAAAGATAAAGATCATTTCAAGTAAAAATATGGAAAATAATATATGAGAATAGCATTTATTGGAGATATACTCGGGCGTCCGGGACGGAGTATGATCAAGGAGTACCTTAAGGGATTTAAAGAGCAGTATAGCATCGACTTAGTGATCGCCAACTATGAGAACGCATCGCATGGTTTTGGTCTGACACCAAAGAATGCGAAAGAGCTTTTTGGTTCGGGTGTCGATGTGATGACGGGCGGGAACCATACCTGGGACAAGAAAGAGATCTTTGGTATGTTTGAGGACTTTGAGATCTTGCGTCCGCATAATTATCCTGAAGGGGTCCCGGGAACAGGTCTTAAGATCTATGATGTAGCAGGTGAGAGACTCGCGGTACTAAACCTTATGGGACACTTCAGTCTGCCTTTTACGGATAACGCCTTTCGTAAAGCCAAAGAGACAGTAGCAGCACTTAAAGCCGAGGGGATAGTGCATATCTTCATCGATTTTCATGCGGAAGCGACGAGTGAGAAACGAGCATTGATGATGATGCTTCGCGGTGAGGTAAGTGCGATCATCGGGACCCATACCCATGTAGGGACAGATGACTTCCAGATCGATAAGGGTACCGCCTATCTGACCGATATGGGCCTGACAGGGTGCAGGGACAACGTCATAGGGATGGACGCGGCAGTACCGATAGAGCGGTTTTTGACCGGGCTTCCGGGACGTTTTGATGTGCCGACAAAGTGTAAGAAGATATTACAGATGGCAGTGATGGAGCTTGATGGTGGTCGCTGTATCAATGCGTTTAAGGTCAAACAGTTTGATGATGGCAGGCACCTGGTCTCTGAAGCATGGAAAGAGGATGATGCAGCTATCTGACTCCCTGGAGCTCTACCAATGGCTTGAGAAGCAAGATCTTTTGGCATCTAAACCACCACTATGGTGGCCCTCTTATGGGACATTCGAGGTAATAGTCGGTGCCATCTTGACGCAAAACAGTAAGTGGGAGAAGGTAGAGTCCTCTTTAGCGAACCTTCGTGAGAACGATCTTCTCTCACTTGAGGCACTCTCCGTGATAGAGAATGACCTTTTGATGACGCTGATCACCCCAAGCGGCCTTTATAAGACTAAAGCACGTTATCTTAAGCGTCTTGCTATAGCTATCACAGATGAGTTCGGTGACTTTGAACTGTTTTGCCGTGATGTCGACAGGGAGTGGCTGCTTGAGCAAAAAGGGGTCGGTCCTGAGACAGCTGACTCCATCCTCTGTTACGCCTGTGAGAGAGCAGAGATGGTCGTAGATGCGTATACCGCCAGATTGTTAAATGCTTTTGGGATGGAGTATGAGCTATATGAGGATATCCAGTCATGGTGCAGATCAGGGATAGAAGACGGTTATGAAGAGGAGCGGTTTGCTGAGGTCTATGCCCTATTTCATGGGATGATCGTCGAGTATGTCAAAGTAAACTCAAAAGGGAAGGTCGTTACGCTTTTACCTGTGTCTTAAGAGTACTATACTTTTGACTGGATGGTGATCTTGGTGGCTTCAAAGAGCTCTTTGGCTTTTTGCACCATCGGTTCGTTTAAGATATCATGACCGTCGAACTCACTTGAGACCTGGTCATCACTATCACAACCAGTCACACAGCTTCCACTATCTGTCTCTATCTCCTCGGTCATCGAGGCACTCTGGGGAGCTTCCTGAACGGGAGGCTGATAGTGCGTCTCTTGCCTGACAGGCTCTTCTCGTCTCTGCTGCGGTTGGCTTTGCGGGGAGGGAGTGCTCTGTGCTTTTGTACAGGACTGATGTTTGATCTCTGTCTCAAAACCAAATAGTTCCCGAACAAACTGCTTGATGACACTAAATCCGTGACGCAGTTGCTTTTTACACTCCTCATCGGCACAGCTCTCCCATGTGAGGGTATTGTCCGTGTAAGAGATAAAATGGACCTGTTCGGTAAAACATCTACCGAGTTGGGCATTGCGATCTACGATCTTTGCTCTGAGTCCTTCAAAGAGTGCTTCTCCTGGTACTACGGATGGCTGGACGGGCACTGGAGTGACAGATATCTCTGCTTTCGTGTCGGGAAGCTGCTCTATAGTACTGCCCGATGGTTCAGGCATGGTAACGGAAGCAGGGCGTTGGACCTCACGCTCGAGTGACTCTATCATCTGGTCGATCTCTTTGACACGCAGTGCTTCGACCATCTTAAAGAAGATGAGACTTATGACGAACGCACCATCGGCATTGATGGCAAAGAGGGATTTGGCATCACTGAGGATCCGGAAGAAGCGCTCAAGTATAAGGGTCGAGAAGAGAGGGTCCTGAGCATAGAGGCGCTCTTTAAGATAAGCGATCAGCTCATCGACGACCATCTCCGCCTCATAATCCTCAAGCTTTTTGGTAAAGGCGACGAGTGCACTATGCTTTTTGTCAAAGACAGCCTGAAAGATCGCAGCGATAAACTCGGGGTCTATGAGTCCGAGCATCTCCGTCACCGTTTTGACATCGACAAAACTTTTGGAGTAGATGATCGCCTGGTCAAGCAGTGTGAGCGTGTCACGCAGACTGCCTGATCCGCTGCGTGCAAGGATCTCAAGTGCTTCGTTTTGATACTCGATGTCCTCAAGTCGCAGGATATGCTGTAGATGGTTGACTATGTTGATGTTGGAGATACGCTTAAAACGAAAGTGCTGGGTACGGCTTAAGATCGTTGCCGGAAGTTTCAGCGGGTCAGTCGTGGCGAGTATGAACTTGACATAAGCCGGTGGCTCCTCAAGCGTCTTTAACAGTGCATTAAACGCCTCTTTGGTCAGCATATGGACTTCATCGATGATAAAGATCTTGTAGGCAGCTGAGGCGGGTTTGTATTTGGTATGTTCGATGAGGTCACGGATATCGTCTATCTTACGGCTCGAAGCGGCGTCCATCTCGATGATATCGATGTGGCGGCCCTCTTTGGCCATGATACACTGCTCACAGACACCGCAGGGTCTGGATGTCGGTCCCTTGTCACAGACAAGTGCCTTGGCAAAGATACGGGCGGTGGAGGTCTTTCCGGAACCACGGAGTCCGGAGAGAAGGTAGGCATGGGAGAGCCGGTTTGAATCAAGAGCCAGTGATAGTGTCTGGGCGATAGTGTCCTGGCCGATGAGCTCATCAAAGTTCTCGGGACGATATTTACGAGCTAATACTTCAGAACTTGCTTTCACATCATGCCTTGGTCTTACCGGGATAATTTGGCATGAGTCTATCATAGGATGGGTTAATCATGGTTTAGTATGACACGATGTAAAGTCTCAG
>JAUWRZ010000446.1 GCA_030610325.1 Sulfurimonadaceae bacterium
AAGAGCACGATAGAGGAGTTTGAGAAACACCGATATAGGTCGATATAAAAATAGTCCGACAAAGGAGATACGATGTCCTTTTACACTATCGCACATCTCATCATCGCATGGATGTTCGCTTTCTTTCTACTGCAAGACACCTACAATAGCAGTGAGTTCCATCTAAGTGGACTCGTGATCGAAGGCACACTGACTCTGCTGTTCCTCGCACTGGCTGTCAATCATCGCAAAAAACGTCCAAAAGGTGAAGGAGAGACGGCAGTGCTTATCGCCTACGTCATTTCCGTGATCCCCGTTTTGCTGACAAATATCGCGACCATGCACTACACTTTCAAGCCAATGCGCGAGATGGGTATGGTCTATCTCATCCCCATGCTTTATAGTCCTCCGATATTTGCGGCTACGTTCGTCATCTCCTATGCAGTATTGTCTCTGATGCGAAGAAGAGAGAATGTCGCGCGATAGGAGAGAGAGGATGGTAGACCACAGCTTTGTCGATATTGAACCCTTTAAGAGCTTTTCAGCATCATGCGTGACTTTGAGTTGGAGTTATAAAGGGGGTATTTGTCGATGACACTTAGTGATAAGGGGTGGTTTTAGTACCCGTTAGATCCTAATGCTATTGCTATGTCGTAGAGCTTATGATATAGATTCCAATCAGTTCGCTACGGTGAGTTGACAAAGTCTATGTCTCATTGCTAATGTGCCTTTTTGTGAGTCTGAACGACTATGGCAGGTTGATGAGATATGTGTTTAGCTATGGTCTTCTATCTTTGGTCATCTCTGGCTTTGATCGCCTTGCGTCTCTCGGTGATCAAGTCATCGATCAGTCGCATAGACTGTTCTATCAACAGCCTCCCGTCCTCACTTAAGAGGTCACTGTGCTCCTCTTTTGTCAGTAGCGTGTTGAGTCCGGTCTTGGTGCGCTTGAGTTGAGTGCTCTCTGCTTGGATCGTCTTGTCTGACTGATGATCAACCCATGACCTGCTTAAGGACTTCACACCCTCCCTTCTTTTTGATTCCCTGTCGGCACGAGCCACCATGTCATCTATGGTGTTTTTAAGCGTCTTGCCTTTGCGTTGTGCGACATCTTTTAGTCGCTGATGGGTCATACGGTCCATCGAGACTTTTATGTCTTTGTAGGGGCCGTCCTTGTGTCCCTTTCGCTTCTGTCTTATCGTCAGATGCAGTTTTCGTAGTTGTTCGGCATCAAGATACTCTTCCATGAACTTGTTTATCTGGTCGAACGCGTCCAGTCTCTCTTCGTCGGTGGGTTCATACATGAGATCTGGTAGTTTCGAGGTCTTGTATCCCTGCCGTTCATCGAACAGGGCGGCTGTCGCAGCATCTTTTCGGTCATGGTCGTCAGATGGCCAGAACCCCCACGTAT
This sequence comes from Sulfurimonadaceae bacterium, assembly GCA_030610325.1. GTDB lineage: Bacteria > Campylobacterota > Campylobacteria > Campylobacterales > Sulfurimonadaceae > BB26. Next base: position 1,391 of record JAUWRZ010000446.1, read on the forward strand.
CAATATGCTTTCTTAGATACCTAGAGGCGACAAAGTAGTCATATTCATCAGTGATCTTGAACTTAGGCCTAGCCATATCTGCTCCTTTTCTCTCACACACATCTTATCTTCACAGCGCTTAAATATTAGCGTTATATCCTAACGCTATTGTATTTGACATAAGTGTGTCACAATGAGTCAGTGGATGAATGAGAGATGCAGGCGTGATAAGGTCTTATCAGCGAGATGAGCATAGATGAGATCATCGTGAACGAAAGAGGAGTAGAAGTACAGAGCGGTGCCTGCCTTAAAGAGAACCGACTGAACTCTCAGTGAAGAGCTTCGGTGTCTTGAGTCGAATACATCGGTTCTTTGCGGTAACAGAGGCAATTGCTATCTTTTGTTAGAAGGGGGCGTATCTTTTTATGATTCGCCAGGACATGTCTTGCTCGGCTTCTTGGCTATGATCTCAAACATCTTATCGATGATTATCATCCGCATCAGTGATATTTTGCTCTTAGGGTCTTTCATAGTGTCCGTCCTTTAGTCAAAAGTCTCGACCGTGATCGAGCTGTCTTCCGCACGTTGTAGCAGCACGTCCTCCAACGTGTAGACCGTGTATTTTTTGAGAGTACCGAGAATCAAGAGAGGGTAGTAAGTAGGCGAATCTTTAATCGACACAATAGCCGCGATAGGATTAGGCGATAAGCTCCCGTGGAAGATCATACACCGCCCCGATAGCATCATGGATCTTAGCATATGCCCGCGATATCTAAGCCTGAGGAACTCATGCAGCATACCTCTTTTCTCGTCATGTCCAAGTAGACTGGCAGGGGTACTCATCTCTTTGGCTCTTTCTGGCTTTTGATCTCCTTGTCGAAGTGAGCGTTGATAAGTGCCATCCTGATGCTAAGTAGTGTCGGTCTCTTTTCGGTTGAGGTTTTCATTATGTCCCTTTCTATTCAGGTCGATGCCTGTTGTGATGCTGCGTTGTAGCAACAGCTCAAATTCCGTTGCGCGAGCGCGTCAAATACGTGCACAGCGTCATTGAAGACTGCCGAGACAG
>JAUWRZ010000255.1 GCA_030610325.1 Sulfurimonadaceae bacterium
CGGACAAGACTTTGAGCAGACTCCTCTTTGAACATCGAAATAAAATCAGTGATGATCTTCGAGAGTCCCTGAGTCTCATCCGAGATCGCTTCAAGCTGTCTTTTCATCTCTGCTTTATCTTCCATATCGAGCTCAAGGTCCACCAACATGTTATTGGCTCCCATCTCGATGACAGCTATGGGCTGGCGCCACTGATGTGCAAGCATGCCTATCATCTCACCCATGGCAGCATAACGTGACTGTGTCAGCATCGCCTCATCTTTCTGCCGGTTTAGCTTCACCCCATCTTCCACCCTCTTCTCAAGGCTCTTGTTCATCTCATCGAGTTCCTTAGTCCGCTCATCCACCTGGTTCTCAAGTCCTTCATTAAGTTCTTTTATCTCTTGATGATGCTTCTCCATTCGCCACAGGTAAAACGATATAAACACTCCCATAAGCAGAGCGAGTCCTACAAACAACATCTTATTACGACTGTTTTTCACATCCATAAAGCTCAAGCTGTTCTTATAGTCATCGAGTGGGATAGAGACACGGATACCTCCCCGTACGTCTCCTACTGCATAGCCCTGTTCCGCATGACAGGCAAGACAGTTCTCAGTGACTATCAGACTACCCATGAAATCAAAGCTATCAGAACCATCCACTTTCTTACCCAGACGCGAATAGTAGGGCTGCTCTTTATGGCTCTCAAAATACTTCAATGCTTCAGTCTCAAAAGCATCCGCTTTGTTTGAAGGGTTGATAGGCTCCAAAGATGTGATCTTATAGTAGTAGTCAGCTTTTTTATTAGAGAGCTCAGAGATCTGACGAGTCATCCATGCCGGGTTTATCTTGATCAGTGTCTCGTCCTTCTCACTTTTAAGGATACTGTCTCTCAGGTATGGGTTCGGAGTGATCCCTTCATGGGCTTTGACATAGACACCCCCATGAGAAGCGTTCCAGCTTCTTGCTACGACCATGTTGTTAAAGTGAGCGACGGCTTCATGTAAGATATCCTGCCTGAGCAGTTCACGATAATCATCCCTGTTCTTCTCAAGTTGAAAAAAGAGGACTACACTCAAAGCGATGACTACCGACCACACAAAGGCTACTTTCACAGTCAGACTGAATATCTTTTTCTTAGTTTGCATCTCGTTCCTTTTTTAGATCTTGAAGAGTATCGTCGACTCCGACTGTCACTGTTATCTCTGCACCCTTATACTGCTTCTCTCCGTCGTGAAAAAGGACATTCTTCGCAGTGATCTCACCCTCTATCTTCTCAGTGACTGTCTTGTAGACAAAATAGAGACCCATCCCGGTACCGACACTCTTATGCTTTGTCGTCGTATAGGGTTCAAATAGCTTATCTTCTATCGTAGGCGCTATGCCCCCGCCACTATCACGAAGTGTCACTATGACTCTATCTACCTCACGTACAGCCCTGACTACCAGTACCCGTTCACTCACCTCAACGTTCATCAGGGCGTCACAGGCGTTATCGATGATGTTCACAAACACCTGCATGAGCGCAAGTTCATGATTTGTGATCAACAGTCCTGGACTTATCTCTTTTGTGAGGATGATATTTGCATCTACGATCTTTACCGACCTCATCTGCAGTGCCTTTTCCAATACAAGCGCAAGGTCAAAGGAGCGTTTCTCAAGATCATCACTCACAAAGCGACCAAAGTCGACGATGCTTGAAGAGAGCTGTTGCGTCTGTTGGGCTATCTTGCTCACATTAGCTCTCAACTGTACGATATCGATAGTCTCAAGGTCAATATCAGCCAAGATACTATTAGCTTCCATACCGATGACAGCCAACGGCTGACGCCAGTGGTGCGAGATATTTGTGATCATCTCACCCAGCGAGACCATCTTCGACTGTTCAGCGATAATACGCTCCTGCTCTTTGACCTTTGTCAGGTCGACTGCAGAGACGATCCGTATGGAACGTTTGGAGGTCTGGACATTTCACCCCATCAGCAGGACCGGGGTATTGTTCTTTGCACTTACCGCTTCATAGGACTCGTCACTCTGCTCCAGTATGTGTCTTCGTGCTATCTCGTATGATTCTGCTGCAAGAAAGTAGAGAGCTTCTTTACCAATAGCTTCTGCTTTGTTTTTGTAGCCAAAGAACTTCATAGCTGCTTCGTTGATGTCGACACAGCGCCCCGCCTCAAAGATGAAGAAGCCTTCGGGAGAGCTGTTGAACAGAGCCCTAAACTCCTCATTATTTGCCACAAGCTCCTTCTGTTTCGCTAAAAGCTCATCATTGTACTTCGTAAGCCATCGCTGTCGATAGAGAAGTAACAGTGCCAAAGAGACAAAGAGGCCCAGGGCTTTCCATAGCAGTACATAGTCTACCCTCTCCACATATTTCTGCGTAAGCCACTTCTTCTCAATAGTGATCCTCTCACTCTCATCGATATTTGCGATAGCCTTATTTATTATCTTTAACAACATAGGTCTATCTTTATGGACATAGAACCTCTGCTCTGTCTTTAGCTCACTTTTTCCGACGACCTTAAGATCATGCAGACCCATCCGGGCCATCGTATCCGTGACGATATCTATGGGTGCCAGCAGAAGGTCCAGTGAACCATCAGCCACCTTTTCCAGACCCTCGCCAATGCTCTTGACTTCGATGAACGCTATCTCCGGATATCTCATCCTCAATTCAGAACTGTAACGTCCCTTATCAATAAGACCCAGCTTTTTCGATCTCACGTGATCGATCTTCTCCACGTAGTCCTGATCACCTCTTCCGACAAAGACCACCTTTATTTGACGAAACACCTCTGATACCAGGAAGTCCTGCTCCTCACCTTTGGGTATGGTGCCTCCGGTGATCGCTATCTCACCTTCTCTGCCAAGCTGCATCATCTCGGCAAGACCCTTTACTTCTCTGGGCAAGATATGAAGTCCTGTCTTTGTCTCGATAAGCCGGATATACTCACTGATGATGCCGACATAGCTGCCATCTTTACCAAAATCCTCATAAGGAAGCCGGGAAGCAAATCCGGCGTAGCCAACATCATTCTGCTCCCTGATCCACTTCTCCTCCTTTGGAGTAAGAAGATGCTCACACTCATAATGCATAAACATATTGAGGTCTACCGGCCTCTTGACAAGCCCCATCACTCTATAGGCATCACCGATACGCTGGAACTTCTCTGCCGCCATCACTCCTATTTTCCTGGTCTCATAGTAAGCCAACTTTTTAAGAGCATTGGCTTCGTAAAGTAGCTCCACGGTACTTCGCTCCTGAGTGTTATACTTTCTCAAGATAAGCTCGACGGTCTCACCCATATGCTCAAATGCGTACTGCCATCCTTTTAAAGAGGCCTCCTTAAAGGCTTTAGTCTGAGCATGTTTTGTCCTGATGTACTCCCCCGAAGTAAAAAGAAGGTCATCATAGAAGTCAAAACCTGAGTCCTTGGGGTCAAAGATCGTATAAGCGATACCTCGTCTTTGCAGCCGAAACGGTTCATTGGAGATATATGATGCCATCAGGTCCGTCTTCTTCTCTATAAGGTCCTCGAGGTCAAAAGAGTGCGGCAAGAGCGTCATCTTCTCCGGATCACCACCATCTGCTTTGATCATAGCCATCAAAGATACAGAGGAGCCGGCATCAGCTGTCACCATCATCGTCTTGCCTGCAAGTCCCGCTCCAAACTGCAGCTTTGATGATGCCAGACCAAGAAGGACCATCGGAGAGGTCTGAAAGATAGCTGCTAGTGCGACGACATCCTTTCCTTCAGAACGATCGACGTAGAGCGACGTCCTTCCCACTCCAAAATCCGCTCTTGTACTTAGTACCTCATCGACCACATCAAGACCATGGTCATACTCTTTTATCGTCACATCCAGACCCGCATCACGATAGTAGCCCTTCTCTTTGGCCATATAGTACCCGGCAAACTGGAACTGATGCTTCCACTGCAGCTGGAGAGAGACCTGCTCATCTGCAAAAAGCGTCAAGCACAGAAGCAGACTCAAGATCAGTGTCTTATATGACATCTCTGCATCCTTTCATCATCAGTCCATCAAAAACGGTACTTAAGCATCAGTTGCCAC
>JAUWRZ010000277.1 GCA_030610325.1 Sulfurimonadaceae bacterium
CTGTCACACCCTCAAGGCTCTCGATAGAACACTTTTTGTGAAGATGTTCCTCTACTTTTTTGGTCTGCGTGAAAGTAAGTGTCTGTAATTGGGTCAATAGTCTCTTAAATGCCTTGTCCTGCATCTTTGCACCCTCCCTATCAAAGTCTTTATACTCTTACTGTAGCACTTTTTTAGGACCACCAACCATTAATGCGCACAGAGCCTTTCATTTTGAATCTTTTCGGGAACTATTCCCCGACCCTCGGGTCGAGATTATGTGTGTCATAAGCTTATGATATATACATCGTTAAAAAGCTAGAAGACTAGGTATCAAATAAGTTGCCTGATAGCCCGTCGCCTGCGGGGGAGATGGACCAGAGTGGTTTTAGTATTGACAACTGACCTTATTACCGTGGACATCGGCTTCCAAAGGCGGACATGCCTTCACTGTTGTGATATAATCCGAATATAAACAGGCTTCAAGGTCGTGAAGATCACTTGGGTCAGAAATAGAGCAGAGTAAAAGGATGAAGATGTCAGAAGAGAAGAAGTTGGAGTTTGATTTTCCGGAGATGGGAATCAAAGAGGATGAGCTAAATAGAGATGGTGAGTATAAGAACAAAGAGGCATATGAAGAGACGATCAAAGAGAGCGGTATTGAAGATAAGAACATGCTTGAGGAGATAAAGTCTGCGATGGAGGCAGGCAAAGAGTCAGGAGAGATCCTATCGGAGAAGACGAAGATAGATGATTCTAATGTCGCTGAGATCTATAAAGGGCTTGGGATGGCTGCTGGTGTGACGATAGGTGTAGGTAAAGTGACAAAGACGCTCTCTCAAAAGGTCGCTGGAAAGATATTTGATAAGTTATCAGAAAAAGTGATCGAGATGGCTGAAGAGAAGAAAAAAACAGACTCTTAGGTAGCACCGTAAGGATCGACACTTCCATCTTACGCGAGCGTACAGGGGATTCTGTAACAGACTCCAGATATCCTTAAGAGTGACATCATATCTCAACTATCGAGTCACTCTTCTCACCCCATCAGACACCTTCCACATCGTACTTCAATAGAAGACTTATAAAAGATGCTCTATAATGGGGATATCTCTTAACATGACAGCCTTATATACTTTTGCGCCAATTCGACTCCTTGAAGGATAACTTGTATGAAAGTCCTGGATAAGCGACAGACTCACTGGTTCGATCAATTCTTAAACAGTTCTCTTGTCGGGATCTTGGTCGTTGACAAGGAGCGTAAGAACTTACTTGTCAGTAAGCATCTATGTACGATGTTTGGTTATGAAGAGCGTGAGCTCATCGGTCGCTCCACCGAGATCTTTCATCTGTCGCATGAGAGTTATACGAAGTTTGCAGAGTTGGCTTCTGATCTGGCCCGACAAGGAGAGACCATCGGTCTTGAGTACCAGTTCAAACGTAAAGATGGGACGCTGTTTTGGCTTTACATCTCTGGTGATATGGTCGAAGAGCATGACGAAGTACTTTGGACAATGGTCGATATCACAAAAAGAGTCAATACGGAAAAAGAGATAAAGGTATTGAAAGAGCGTATGGAACTGGCCCTCTTAGGTTACAACGCCGGTGCCTGGGAATGGGACCTTTCAGATGATACGGCTTATTACTCACCTCAATGGATGAAGATGTTAGGCTATGAAGAGGGTGAACTTCCAGCTCTTCTGTCTACCTGGGGAGACCGGGTCCATCCTGATGATATGGGTGCCATAATGTCTGCTGTCAAGAGTACTATCGAGGTTAAGCAGGAACATATTGAGACTACCCATCGTCTGAGACACAAAAGTGGACGATGGATATGGATATTGGGCCGGGGGATCATACAGTATGATGATGATGGAAAAGCGCTGAGCATGGTCGGCATCCATACAGATATCACTGAACAGAAGGCGCAGCAGCTAAAGTCTGCACAACAGACACAGATGATCGAGCAGATCCATGATAGTGTCATATCTACAGACCTCGATGGTATCATCACAAGTTGGAACCTGGGAAGTAAGATACTGTCTGGCTACAGTGCTGATGAAGTGATGGGGCGACATATCTCGATGTTTTACCGGGATGAGGATCTTCCTCTCTATGAGAAAAGTATAAAGATATTGATGCGGACAGGTGAATACCATGCAGACACCTATTTTGTGAAAAAGTCAGAAGATGTCATCTATACATCACTCTCCCTCTCTCTTTTCAGAGATGAGAAGGATGAGCCTGTCGGGATGATAAGTTATGCGCAGGACATAACAGAACGCAAGCGGGCAGAAGATGCTCTAGCGAAACAAAAAGATATGTTACACCATCAAGCTCATCATGATGCCTTGACAGGGCTTCCCAACCGTCTCTTGTTTGATGATAGACTTGAACAAGCCATAGAGAGGTCCAAAAGAGATGGACAAAGAGCTGCCCTTTTCTTTATTGATCTGGATGATTTTAAAGAGATCAATGACTCACTTGGTCATGAGATGGGTGATGAAGTCCTGAAGATCGTAAGTAAGAGACTGAGTGGGAGTGTCAGAGGTGAGGATACTGTTGCTCGTCTAGGTGGTGATGAGTTCACTATCATAGTCAATGAACTGGCATTGGGAGAAGATGCCTCTTTGTTGGCACAAAAGATCATCGATGTGTTGGCTATACCTATTACGATGGGCAAGAACGTACTTCATGTATCAAGTAGCATAGGTATCAGTATCTATCCTGATGATAGTGAAAGTGCGCAAGACCTTTTTAAGTATGCTGATGCGGCTATGTATAAAGCTAAGACAGTAGGAAAAGACAGCTATAAGTCCTATAGTGTGGAGATGATAGAATAAGTATATGCAGAGATCTTCTGTGAGGACGTACTCTTTATGGCAGACTGATACTATATGGGTCTTGGACGATGGACCGATGATTGCTTATATTGGGTATGAGAAAAAGACATATAATGATAAGTGATGAAGAGACAGTCGAGATACTTCACAGAGCGATGATAGAGGGAAAGAGTCAGCAGGAGAGAAGACGCTCTCATGCGCTTATCCTAAGTGATGGTGGGATGGGGATAAGAGAGATCGCAAGTAGTCTGGATGTGACGGAACGCAGTGTATATCTATGGCTTGATGCCTGGGATGAGAGAGGGCTTAAAAGTCTATTACGAAAAAAAGGAGATGGCAGAAGACCTCTCTTGAAAGTAGATGAACATAAAGCAATGATCGCTGAACATATCAGACAATACCCGTATCAGCCTAAAAAAGTGTATGCACTTACACTTGAAAGTACACAGATAGAGCTTAGTTATAAGACTTTTTACCGCTTTTTAAAAAAGAACTTCGACTGATGGAGTATAGATAGCAGAGAGTCACTAGGGGAGGGTGTTTGCAGCCTTTATGGGTAAAGGCTGCAAGTGTCTTTTTTTGAGTCTACTCAGAGACAGAGATGTTTTCTACCTTGAGTGACATACCGCCTTGATTATCTTCATATACTGAGTCAAACAGAAGAAACAGGACATCTGTGTCTGATTCCAGAAAGAAGGTAGATGGTGTCGCATCCGCAAAAGCCAGCTCTGGTGTCTTAAACCCATCGTCACCGTTTGAGATAGAGTTCCCATACGTCGAATACTGATATCTATTGCTCCAGCCATGTATACATTTCTCATCAGTATAGCAATCAGCAATAGAAGAGTATGCCATCCATGTACTGTAGTGTGAGGAGATAGGTGTGATCTTATAATCACCAGCCTCTA
>JAUWRZ010000375.1 GCA_030610325.1 Sulfurimonadaceae bacterium
ATATTTCCACACCATCATGATCTTGGGTGAGAAGGTCAGACTCTCTTTACTTTTAGACTTTAAGATATCACTCCAGTCGACCCCGGCGATGTCAGACTTTTTTTTATGCTTTTTTATCCATTCATAAAGATCTGACATCACCATCACTTGAGCAAACGTACTCTCATCCAGATGAGCACCATAGCTTTTCTCTATGAACTCAAAGAGCATCACATACTCCAGTGAGTCCAGTCCCAGGTCCAGCTCAAGATGCGATGACGATAAGACTGGTTTCTCACTGACACTTCCGATATAGGCCTTTAAGCCCCGATAGACCTCATCATCTGGTCCATCTTCACTTATCTGACTACCCTGCTCTTGCGAAAAAGGCTGCGTCACTATCTCAAAGCCTATTATCTTCTCACCTTCTTTCGCTTCCATGTTATAGAGTTCGATGCCATACCATTTGAGCTCTTCATAGATGTTGATGATGTTAGCTTTTTTCAGGAGTTTAAAGTCAGGGTAAAGAGTGGCCTGCAAAGTATCATCGTGCTGTCTGACAACGACCTTTTTGATGAAGTTGGAGGTGTGCAAGAGACGTTCTTCGATCTTGCTCAGATAGTTTCTCTCTTCTTCAAGCATACACTCTACCTTTCATCACTTCAATCATACCAGAAAGTGTAAGAGGGATACTTGTTCGTTTGACGTCTTAGATCAATGATACGGGCTTACGATCTTCGAAGGTTCATGTAAGAAGTCGATCGACTCAAATATCACGCTGGCTTCTCCCCCATCCTGATAACGGTTGATGTAGATCCCGGCTTTATAATAGTTCCAGACATCCTGCCAGTAGCCTACTCTATAAGCCAGTTTGACATCGCGATCGATCATGACTATCATCAGGTTCTCCCGGACATGGACTTCTGCGGAGAAGAACTCATCCGTACGTGGCCCAAGATCTGTATAGACATACTGGAAGATCTCTCCCGGCAGTGGGTCGTTGACGATGACTACAGCCCAGAGATGATCGTATTGACCATCACGCTGACGTGCCCAAAAGAGTCGCAGAACAGGATAGTTGTAACTCTCATTGGTCCCATGTATCTGCATCCAGGTATAAGATGTGATACCGACATCGGGTTTTAAGCATTTAAGCCGTCCGATCCAGTAGTTCCCCTCGACATCATCGGTACGCCACTCGACATCTTCACGAAGTTCCGAACGGGTCTTGAGCGTATCGGGCTCTTTTGTCGATGTAAAGTAGAGATAACCCTCTTTATCACTGTAAAAGCCAGAACTCTTGTAGTTATCAAACTCTCCATAATCAGCCGCCGTATTATCACGGGGAAATTGAAGTTTCGAGCTGTCCAAAACACTCTTATACTTGTCAAAGTCGTAAGGATAGGTACTCTCATCTGCACTATAGATCGGAGTCTCATCAAAAATAGTATCTGGATCCACCTCGGCGGGAGGCTGTCTCACATCGCATCCGACAAAAAAAAGTGTCAGCAATAAAAGATATATAGTCTGTCTCATCATTCTTCCTCAACATCATTGTTATTAAAGTCTGGTGGGGCCCAGCTGGCATCATCTGGTGTGATATAGACCGTGCCCCATTTATGTTTGCTCTTGTCAACGTCAAATCTGGCACGCTTCACATGGTTATGGTGGCTTCCACCCCCATGAAAATTGACATCTACCTCGCTATAAAGGCCGTCGATGGTATTGTAGGCACTGGCCCACTGAAAGGTGATATGCCTAATATTTTTAACCGATACACGCTTAAGATAAGTATGGAAACTTTTATTGATACGCAGGTACCCATTTCCTTTTTTGCCTTTGTTCAGAGCCCCGTCGATCTCAATATCCTCACCTGTGCATCGGTAGGAGCGTTCAAAGACCAGGGGGTTCGAAGCACTGTTTTTTATCGTAATGTCTTTGAGGTCTATGTACGCCCCATACACTATCCTGATCCCGTCGATCATCATATCTGTGCGACTGTTCTTATAGATATGCTCATACGGAGTGGTATTTATAACTGAGTCAAGTGTGATGCCTTTCAAAGTGACATGTGTGACAGGCTCGATCTTATAGATGGAGGCATCAGCATCGATATGGCTTTTCGAGCGGTAAGCCATCGTCAGCCGATCATCTTTAAAAGCAGCGACCTCAATGATCTCAGAGCGTAGTTTCGGAAACTCTTTGTACCACTTTTTTGAACCCAGGACCTCATGGACATAGTGCTTATCGTTACTCTGTTCGATGAGCAGAAGCTCTTTAGGCTGGAGTGGCCGTTTTGTATGAGTAGCTATGTGTATCTGTCCATGCATCGAAGCATGTGTCTTTCCTACATACCCGCCCCGTCTACCTGAGATATCGATGACAGCTTTATCAGTACCGGTGATATGCGAGCGCAAGGTAGTCTCATCTCCTATGATCGTGATGTGACTCTTACGGATGACGATAGGTTCATAGATATCCAGCGTTCCCTCAGGCAGTAAGATCGTACTGCCCTCTTTGGCCTGAGCGATCAGCAGGTTCAGTGCTCTGGCATCATCCCTTCCATCATCAGTGACCGCTTCAAAGTGTAGTGACCTCGAAGGTGAGATCTCACTGGCAAGGAGTTTTGCCTGAGGAAGCGAGAGTATCTCGGTATAGTAGGTCAACATAAAAAAGAGAAACAGCGTGATAAAAAGGTACATCCGATACGGTGAGAAGTAACGGGCATAATAGTATTTGATAGGCGCGATGTCTTTATCGGCCGTCTGGACCTCACCATTGCCTTTGGACCACTTCTGATCAGAGAGATGAAAAAAGGCTTTTATCTTGATATACGAGCCGACCCACTGACTGTAAAGCATCAGCGGTATGGTCCGAAAAGAGACTCTATGGCCAGAGTAAGCGAAGATAGTCATCTGTAAGACCCGCACAAACATTATCCAGGAGATATAGAGTGGAAGGTAGATGACATTGACG
>JAUWRZ010000150.1 GCA_030610325.1 Sulfurimonadaceae bacterium
GGTGCAAGCTATCGTCCTAAGCTCTTTTGAATTACCTACGGGTAGTCCTACAAGACCTTATGACAATATCTCACACCTTCTTTGACCTCTGATGATATACAGGGTCATTAGAGGTGCCCTCTGTATATATCACTACCGTACCTGCAAGAAGGTCATGCAGTGCCCGCTTGTCTTGCCGAAAGGCTACCATCAAGAAGCCCATCAGCAAAAGAAGTGTCGAGACGATATAACCCAATGAACGGGTGATCGCCTGCTTGTTATCGATGTCACCCAACGTCTTGGCATCGACGATGGTGATATGCACCACTCTTTTCCCTGGTGTCGCACCGCGCCATCGCCGCCAGAACAGTACCGTCACAGCCAGTACGGCGAACTCAAAAAAGAGTTCCCAACGCAGATCTGTTTGAGGCTGTTGTGCCAGCGCAGCAGAAGCATCACCCCGCATCGCATAAGCGATGTTCTGCTGGTACGTCGCCCAGTCGAACCACTGGCCATCACTTAAAAAATAGATGATGATGGCTACAGGAAGTGCTAAGAAGAGCGTGTCAAGAAAGGAAGCCATGAACCTGGTCCAAAAACCTGCATATCGTACTTCTCTCTTGTGCATCGCCTCTTCCCTCTTTACCATCTACTCTATTTAGATGTGATAGTTTGGTGCTTCCGCCGTGATCTGGACATCATGCACATGTGACTCTTTTAGTCCGGCACTGGTGATCTCGACAAACTCCGCTTTCTCCTGGAAAGTCTGGATGTCTTTAGAACCGCAGTAACCCATAGATGAGCGCAGTCCACCCATCATCTGATGCACGATCCCGGCAATGGAACCACGATACGGGACACGTCCCTCGATGCCTTCAGGTACCAGCTTGTCTGCAGCTGTACCTTCCTGGAAGTAACGGTCCGTAGAACCTTTGCTCATCGCGCCGATAGAGCCCATACCACGATATGACTTGTACTGACGTCCCTGATAGTTAAAGAGCTCACCCGGTGACTCTTCCGTACCCGCAAGTAGAGATCCGGCCATGACACAACTTGCACCGACCGCTAAAGCTTTTGCCATATCGCCAGAGTACTTAATACCGCCATCAGCGATGATCGGCACACCCAACCTTTTACCGGTCTGTGCACACTCATCTATCGCGGAGATCTGTGGGACACCTACACCCGCGACAATACGCGTCGTACAGATAGAGCCCGGCCCAATACCTACTTTTACGGCATCTGCACCAGCTTCCACTAGTGCTTCTACTGCTTCTGAAGTCGCTACGTTTCCAGCGATGACTTCAACATCCATCTTCTTCTTGATCGTACGGACAGTATCGAGGATACCCTTAGAATGCCCGTGCGCCGAATCAAGTACCAAGACATCACATCCTGCGTCGACAAGAGCTTTCGCACGGTCCATCTGCCCTACTCCGATAGCTGCACCGACACGAAGACGGCCAAAGTCGTCTTTGTTTGATGAAGGGTACTCAATACGCTTGTTGATGTCTTTGATAGTGATAAGACCCTGAAGCTCACCATCCTCATCGATGATAGGCAGTTTTTCGATCTTGTTCTTATGCATGATCAAAGCAGCTTCATCGAGTGGGATCGCTTTATTGGCTGTGATCAACGGCATCTTGGTCATCACCTCATCAGCACGTTTACTCAGGTCTTTCTCAAAACGCATATCACGGTTGGTAAGGATCCCCAGCAATTTATTATGCAGGTCCACTACCGGGACACCGGAGATCCTATACTCCTGCATCAGGTCTTCAGCATCTTGAAGTGTCGCATCCGGATAGACATAGATCGGGTCTATGATGATGCCGGATTCTGACTTCTTTACCTTTGTGACCTGTTTGGCCTGTGCTTTGATATCCATGTTCTTATGGATGATACCGATCCCGCCCAGGCGAGCCATCGCGATCGCCGCACGGTACTCAGTGACAGTGTCCATCGCAGCAGAGACCATCGGGATATTCAACGAGATATTGCGTGTAAGCATGCTGCTCAGTTCGACCTCTTTTGGAAGGACTTCGGAATATTTTGGTACAAGCAGTACGTCTTCGAATGTCAGGGCACGTTTACGGATGTTCATAGGCTCTCCTTAATTATAATCTAGTTGCTGTTCAATGCTTAATGCGCCATCAAACAGAGTCTGTTCTTCAAATGCTGCAGCGATAAGCTGCAGACCCACAGGCATACCGCCAGCACTCTTCTCTACAGGTATGGATATTGCAGGAAGACCGGCGAGGTTGACAGAGATGGTATAGAGATCACTCAGCTTCATCTCCATCGGGTCAGCAAGCGCACCGAACTTATTTGCTGTGCCTGGTGCTACCGGGCTTAAGATCAGGTCTACAGCCTTAAAGACTTTGGCATACTCGTCTTTGATAAGATGTCGTACCTTTTGTGCTTTGACATAGTAGGCATCATAGTAACCGCTTGAGAGTACGAAGTTCCCCAGTAAGATACGACGCTTTACCTCATCACCGAAACCATGTGAACGGGTCTGTACAAACGTATCGACGAGGTTCTTGCCCTCCTGACGATTTCCATAACGTATGCCGTCATAGCGGGCCAGGTTGGTAGTCGCTTCAGCTGTCGCTGTTATATAGTATGCAGAGATATCATATTTGGCATCCATCAACTGCTTCTCGACGATGGTATGTCCAGCAGCTTTTAACGCTTCGATCGCTTTCTCATAAGCATGTTTGACATCATCAGAAGCTTCTGCGATATACTCAGGAAGTACTGCAATAGTAAGTTTACGTGAGGCATCAAGCTTATCACTCACTTTTCCATCGTCTCTTTCCACGCTGGTCGAGTCCTTGACATCATATCCACTGATGATGTCATACAAGATCGCCGCATCTTCGACGTTTTGTGTCATCGGACCTATCTGGTCAAGAGATGAGGCATAAGCTCCCAGACCGTAACGGCTTACACGACCATAAGTCGGTTTCATCCCGACGATGCCACAAAAAGCGGCAGGCTGACGAATAGAACCGCCTGTGTCTGAACCCAGTGCCGCGATCGCCAGACCGGCACCGACAGCGGCTGCTGAACCGCCTGAGCTTCCACCCGGAACGCAGTCGCGATCATGCGGGTTTTGTGTCTTTCCGTAAAAACTTGACTCTGTCGTCGAACCCATGGCAAACTCATCCATATTGGTACGTCCAAAAGGGCTTAGACCGGCAGACTCAAGCTTCTCGATGACCGTTGCATCGTAAGGAGCGATATAACCCTGCAGGATATTTGAGCCTGAGGTGACTGACCACTCTTTTACCTGGATGTTGTCTTTGATCGCGATCGGCACACCATCGCCTCTACTCTCAGTGGCGATGTAGGCATTAAGCTCCGGATCGGCTTCGATCTTTTGACGTAACTCCTCTTTAAAGGCTGCCAACTCACCTTTGGACAGCCCCATAGCCTCTTTTAGTGTGATCAACTCTCTTCCTTTGCTTTTTTTCCACGTTGTACCGCGGCGATCCCCAGACCGATGATGACAAAGATCACAAAGATGGTCCCGATGGTAAAGCTCATAGGGACAGGCTGAGCCAGATCAGGCATTCAGCACTCCCTCACAGCGCTCGCACAGAGTATCCTCTTCTGCCGCATGGTATTTCCAACAACGTGGACATTTCGCTTTCGTAGCGTAGCCGATGACAAATGACTCGCCCTCAAGCTCAAAGCGTCCGGCCTCATCTGTGATAGCTTCTGCAGTGATACCAGAGACGACAAACCAGTCTTCTGCTTCGACAGCATCCATACCGGCGATGATCGCAGAGCTAGTCGAGATCGTCAGCTCCAGTGTACTTTTTATCTTCTTCTCTTTTTTCAATCCATCGACGATCTCATAAAAAGCGTCACGGGCCTGTCGCATATAGATCTCATCAAAGATCGCAGCAGGGACGTCAAGAGCTTGATGCGTAAGGTCGAAGATAGTGCCCCCCGTACCTTTGATGATCGATGGGGCACTCTCCAAGATCTCATCAGCGGTATAGGTCAAGATCGGTGCGATCAGGGTCAGAAGCGAGTTGGCGATCATCGCCATCGCACTCTGACTTCCACGACGATGTGCATCATCCTGGGCGTCACAGTAGAGACGGTCTTTTGTCACATCGATATAGATCCCACTGAGCTCATTGACGACAAAATTGCTCAACAGGTTCATCCCCTGGACAAAGTTATAACTGCCAAACTGCTTATGGACTTCATCAAATACCGTCTGTGCTTTTGCCACGATCCACTGGTCAAGTACACCCATCTCCGCATAAGGCAAGATGCTATCAAGATCATTGATGTTCGCCAGCATGATACGGAAGGTGTTACGCAGTTTACGATACTGCTCTGCGATCTGCTTAAGGATGTCATCCGAGATCTTCAGGTCGCTTTGATAATCACTCATCGCTACCCACAGTCTCAGTATCTCTGAACCGTACTGCTTGATCACCTTGTCCGGAGCAACGACATTGCCCTTGGACTTGGACATCTTCTCACCTTTGGCATCAACGGTAAAGCCATGCGTCAAGACCCCTTTGTATGGTGCTCTGTGCTGCACAGCCGCACTTAGGAACAGTGAGGACTGGAACCAACCGCGATGCTGGTCAGAACCTTCAAGGTAGAGATCTGCCGGATAAGTGCCTGCATCATAGTTACGTGAACGCAAGACTGAGTTCCATGTCGAACCGCTGTCAAACCAGACATCAAGGATATCGGTCACTTTTTCCAGCTCATCGGCTCTGTAACCGCTTCCCGGATAGAGCATCTGCTCTATAGGCATCGTGTACCAGGCATCAGAACCCTGCATCTCGAAGATCATGGCGATGAAGTTAAGGACCTTCTCATCGAGAATGACCTCTCCGGTCGCTTTGACACGGAAAAAGGCAATAGGCACACCCCAGTCACGCTGACGGGAGATACACCAATCCGGACGGTTCTCGACCATCGAGCTAAGGCGTTTTCGACCTGTCTCCGGGTAGAAGTCTGTCTTACCGACCTCCTCTGTCGCGATCTCGCGAAGGGTCTTACTCTCACCTTCTGGTGTCTGATCTACTGCGATGAACCACTGTCTAGTCGCACGAAAGATCAACGGCGTATGTGAACGCCAGCAGTGCGGGTATGAGTGTGAGAACTTAGATACTTTCAACAGACTCTCACCAAGCAGCTCAAGGATCGGCTCATTGGATTTGAAGATATGCTTACCGACAAACTCTTCAGGATCAGGAAGTAGTCTCTCGTGAACGACTGTCTCATCGAAACAGCCTGTCTCATCGACGGGCATGATGACTTCAAGATCATACTTCAGACCGATACGGTAGTCATCCTCACCATGACCCGGCGCGGTATGGACACAGCCTGTACCGTTGTCCATCAGGACATGCTCTCCGAGGACCATATGTGAACTTCGCCCGTTTAGCGGGTTGATGGCATGCAGGTTCTCAAAGACTTTAGCCTCAAAGGTCTGTACTACTTCACCTTTGATGACTTCAGCCGCGATCATTGCGTCATAAAGCGCCTCTGCGACGATATAACCGTCACTGCTTCGTACATACTTCTCATCCGGGTTAAAGGAAATACCGGTGTTTGCCGGAAGGGTCCATGGTGTCGTCGTCCAGATGACCGGAGCCGCACTGCCCTCTATACCCAAACGGATCTTTGACTCATCACTGAGCTCAAAAGCGACATAGATGGAGTGACTCTCTTTGTCTTCGTACTCCACTTCCGCTTCGGCCAATGCAGTACGCTCTGCCCAGCTCCAGTAGACAGGTTTGGAACGCTCTATGAGCAGCCCTTTTCCTGCGACATCACAGAGTGTGCGGTAGATGTTTGCCTCAAACTTATAGTCCATGGTCAGGTAAGGCTTCTCCCAGTCAGCCAGGATCCCTAACTGCTTGAACTCATCACGCTGGACATCGACGATCTTTGCCGCATGAGATCGGCAAAGCTTTCTGACCTCTCCGGTATTTAACAGCTCTTTCTTCTTCTTGCCACCA
>JAUWRZ010000004.1 GCA_030610325.1 Sulfurimonadaceae bacterium
GTGGCCGACGCAATGTGTTAAAACAGCTTGTAGATGAGGAGCTAGTCATCATGCAAGAGCGATTTGGACCAGATGTAGAGATCACCGGGTTCTACTCTTACGGAGAGTTGGCACCTTTCCAAGATGATATCCTTAACTGTAGACTACATAACCAGACAATGACTCTGACTATCATAAGTGAGGAGTAAGATGCACCGCCTGCTGGTCGCCCAACTTAAAAAAAGTCATGGTATCTCTTTTGATATCGACAATATGACACCCGAAGTACAAAAACTACTCGAGCTCATCGAAGAGAGCTACAAAGATCAAGATCGGGAGCTTGAGCTGCTCGAGCATGTCCTGGCGACTAGCTCTAATGAACTGACAGCTGCCAACCGATCACTGACTAATAGCCACGAACTGCTTAAAAGTGTCACGGAGTCGATAGCAGATATCATCTTCTATAAAGATACAGAGTCTCGCTATATGGGCTGTAACAAGAGATTTTCAGAACTTGCCGGTATTCCTGCCAATGAGATAATAGGTAAAAGTGATCATGATATCTTTGACAAAAAGTATGCTGATCTCTTCCGTTCTATGGACAAGAAGATGTTTGAATCATCCCAACCGCAACTAAACAGAGAGTGGATCACCTATCCTGATGGGCATAGTGCCTATTTTTTGACGCTCAAGTCACCACTTCTAAACTCCCGGGGAGAGCTGCTTGGACTTGTAGGGATATCGCATGATATCACCAAGGAACATGAGATGACAGAAGAGCTCAAAGCAAAGAACAGTATGCTTATCCATCAGTCACGTTTCGCTGCGATGGGAGAGATGATAGGTAATATCGCGCACCAATGGCGACAGCCCCTGAATGCCCTTGGTCTGCTTCTGCAAAACATCGAGATAGCTTATCAACATGGTGACCTTGATGATGCCTATCTAGATCGTTCAGTAAAAAAAGGTACACGATTGACAGTGCAGATGTCACAGACCATCGATGACTTTAGAAACTTCTTCAGACCCAATAAGATCGCCGAGATGTTCAATATCCATGATAGCGTTCACAAAGCGATAGAACTGATACGGCCAAGTCTTGTCAACGATGAGATAGCTATCACCTTCACCGGTGACCAGACACTTCAGGTAATGGGTTTTCCAAGTGAGTTCTCACAAGTCATCTTGAACCTGCTCACTAATGCGAAGGATGAATTGATCGAACGAAGTATCCCACACAAAAATATCTATATCCGTCTACACCAGGATAAAGAAGCCATACATATCGAGATCGAAGACAATGCAGGAGGCATACGGGATGAAGTCATAGAAAAGGTCTTCGACCCCTACTTCAGTACCAAAGAGGAGGGAAAAGGGACGGGTATAGGCTTATATATGTCAAAGACGATCATTGAGAACAATATGAAAGGTCGGCTCATCGTCACTAACACTTCTCAAGGAGCCTGTTTTAGCATCATACTCTCATAGACATCCAATCCAATATCTGTAGATCATAGTAGCCTGAAGGACCTCTCGATCATGATGTTATCGATACCGCTTCAATAGCAGCAAGACTCCTCGAAAGATCAACTTTAAGAGCATCATATATTGATATATTTACACAATTTTACACGATTATATGTTGTTTCCATTAGATCACACTCTTTACTGCTAAACACAAAAGTACTTTTGCTATACTTATTTATAACGTTATCAAGGGGTAAGTCCTATACCCTGTTCAGAAGGTCGATATATGCTTAATGTCTTAGTAGTCGATGACAGTGTGACACTGCGTCGGGTCATCAAAAATGTCTTATCAAGGCTTGTCATCGGTGGTGTGACATATCATGAGGCCAGTAATGGAGTAGAGGCTATGGAGCAGGTAAAGGCGAATCAGGATATCGATCTTATCTTGCTTGATGTCAACATGCCTGTGATGAATGGAGATATCTTCTTACAAAACCTCCGCGATGACAAAGCATACAATAAGATACGTGTCATCATGGTGACCACGGAAGCAGAGAAGAAGACGGTCGTACGTATCATGAAGATCGGCGCCAATGGTTTTATCGTCAAGCCGTTCACCCCGGCAGTGATGCGTAAAGCGATCGCCCCTACCCTTACCCGGATGGGCTTTGAACTCAATGTCGCTGAAGAGTGACTGACATGCCTTTCTTGCTGTAATAAGACCCTCTTAAGACATAAGGTCAGCTTTGTGCGATAACAGGAAGCGGCTCACTAAAATAGAATCCCTGAAACTCATCGATCCCAAGATCTACCAGCACGTCATAGAGCTCCTTTGAGTGTACAAACTCAGCTATCAACCCTATACCAAGCTTTTTAGCAAATCCGATGATCGCTTCGACCAGAATACGCATCTTTCTGTCTTCAAGCATATCTTTTATCAGTGAGCCGTCGATCTTAAGATAATCAGGGTCCACTTCCAAAATATGGGTGAAGTTCGAGTAACCCGTTCCAAAGTCATCAATAGCAATACGAACACCCAAAGCTTTAAGATCATCGAGAGTCTTTTTAAGCAAGCCGTAGTCGCTGATGCTCTCACTCTCGACGATCTCGACGATCATACGGGGACCGATCTTACTCGACCGGATAAGCTGCTTGAGACGTTTCATAAAGTCTCTGTTTTGCATATCTATAAAAGTGATGTTTATTGAGAAGTCTACCTTCTTGTCTTGGAAGTATGCGATACTCTGCGTGATGACTGTCTCCGAGATGCGTGAGTACTGCTTGGTCTCCGAAGCAAGTTCAAGGAAATGATAAGGCGTGACGAGCTTCTCACCGCTGCCATCATCCTGACGCATACGCATCAGGCACTCATATTTCATGACCTTCGCATCTCGATCGACAATAGGCTGGTAGACTGGGACGAATGCCTTCTCAAAGAGTGCTCTCTTGATAGCCTTCTTTGTCTTTAACACATCACGATGTTTCTCGCTCATATCCATATCTACCGTATAGAAAAGGTAGTGTTTCTTCTCCTGCTTTGCATTGATCAACGCCATGTTCGCATGGGTATAAAGATCTCTTTCACCTGAGGCGATCCCTATCACGACCTCGATATCCTGTGTGACCTCTACTTCCGACAGATAAGCCGGGTTCTCTGCGATGTCACGTAGGAACTCAGGGACCAACTCCTCAAGTTCATCCGTATCTAAGAACTCTTCTTGTAGTAAAAGTACGAACTTACTCCCTCCGACACGATAGGCATCAAACCTACCCTCACTCGTCGCTTCAAGCAGAGCACTGAACTGTATAAGGAGATCGTTTACTACAGATAACCCATAAAGTGCATCAAGTCGATCAAAATCGTTGATCTCCATGATGATGAGCGTAGAGAGCAGCGGCATGCTCAGAGAAGCTTCGAGTGCTTTACGGTTTTTCAGACCAGTGATCTGATCTGTATGGGAAACATCACGTGTAGGCATATCGCACCTCCTTAGAAGTCAAAGATATCATCAAGATCACCACCATCATCACTGTCCGCATCATTCATACTCAGCATACCACTGATCGTCTGCGAATTAGCGACAATGGTGTCATCCATATAGTCCACAGCCGGTGAGCCTGTATGGAATGTCATCTGTGCCCATCTGGAGAGATCATGACTAAAAGCGGCACACATCGGTCCAAGTGCAGAAGCGCTGGCCAGAAACTCCTCTTCATGCGTAGAGATATCTGTTGCCATAGTCCTCAGGGCCTGGCCGATGTTATACGACTCTGAGTAGCTCGTCATCATCCGTCCAATACGTTCAAGATAGGTAAAGATCTCGACTATCTCATCTTTGGAGACCTCACTCTGTCCGACCAGCAGCAGTAGTGAGTCCAGCTTTCCTATGTAGTCCTCGACCTCATCAAAATCATCCTCGTCCATATAGTCAAATACCTCGTTCACTACATCAGAGCTCTTCGCGAGTTTGATCTTTCCTATGGAGGATACTTCCTCTACAGGTGCTTCTATGAGCAGTTCCTCGGAGGCGACGACTGGTTCTGCTACCGGTACTTCGATAAGCTCTTTACGCTTATATACCAGGAGGCTCATACGATCAGCGCCGATCTTATACTCGGTGACGGCTCTGTTCTTGGCCATCACCAAAGTAAGTAGCTTTTTCTGAAGCCGATCGGTCTTGTCAATACTTATATAGAGCTGTTCCTCAGACTCTTCCACGATGACCCGAGTCTCAATATCGAGACGGACAAAGAGATCACCGAGTGCCGAGATGGTACGTACCACATCACTGATACCCTCATACTTAGGCTGATCACCCAGCAGAAAATACTCCCAGAACTCAGAGAGGGCGTCTTCTGAGTCGATCATAAAGATGGTCTGACGGCGGTAGATCTCCTGAGAGTAGAGATTGAAGGCCGCTTTACTGAAGTGCGTACTGCCACGGGCTTCGATCAGTGCAAGATAGTTGACAAGACGGGTCTGAAAGATATCGGCATTGACAGGTTTTGGGATGTAGTCTTCCGCCCCATTGTCGAGGATGTTTTTCTTTCTCTCCTCATCATCAGCAGCAGAGACGGCGATGATCATCACCTTCTTATCTTGCTCTCTGATCAGCTTTGTCGCCTCGATACCATCCATCTCCGGCATCATGATATCCATTAGGACCAGTTCAAATGTTTCGGCTGCACACTTCTCTACCGCCTCTTTACCATTGACAGCCTCGTCTATCTCAAAGCTTGCTTCCGGATGAGTCTCCTGGTAATCATCCAGCAGGACCTGTAAAAACAGCCGGTTGTTCCTGTTATCATCGACGATCAATATGCGTTTCATCTGCTCACCTCTGTTTATATTCTTTTTAAAAGTGCTTTGGTAAAGTTCTGGTAATCTATCATCCCTTTGGAACGCTTATTCTGCAAGACGATAGGCTCAGCAGACTCAAACTGTTTGGCGAGTCTTATGTCGATACCGATCGGCTCAAAGAGTTTCTCTTTACCAAATGAGACTTCGACCCTCTTCAACAGCTCTCGATGCTCTTTGATGTGAGGATTGAACATCACAGGCAAGATACCGATATTGGCAATAGGATGTCCCAACTGTGAAGCGTTTTGATAGATAGCACGGACCATCTGTCCTACCGCTACCACACCAAGATAGTGAGGCACAAAAGGGATCACGACCGCATCAGCGACTTCAAGGGAGTTTTTCAACAGAGCATCAAAAGTAGGTGGTGTGTCGATGACACAGTAATCAAAGAAATCAGCCACCTGCTCACGTTTGAAACGACTTTTGAGGACACCTCTGAGATCAGCATACTCATAGACATCAAAAAAGGCTTCTGCCGTTGCGATGGTCAGGTTGTCATGGACAGTAGGGATAAAAGTCTCACTTAGTGTCTTTCCCAAAAAGATACTATGTACGCCATTACCTTCTGATGGCTCCGTACCGACACCAATGGATGCATGACCCTGGGTATCAAAATCTATTAGAAGTACCGAACCCTGCTTAGCCAGTTCGCTTGCCAGGTTTACTGATGTCGTGGTCTTGGCGGAGCCGCCTTTTCGGTTGCTAACTACAATGGTCTTCAACGCCGTCAAACCCATCTATCAGCTGTTGATAGACCCTGCGTTCACCGCCAAAGCGATAGCTGCACTCATATAGCTTCTGATAAGCCAGGATCTCTTGCAATACAGCCAGATGCAGGTCCTGACACTCAGTAAGATCGAACGTCACAGGATCAGGGACACTCTCTTGCATAAAGTCACGCAAGGGCACTACTACATCCTCATAGATCACTCCACTAAACGCCACTACTTTATCTTCAATCATCATTCCCATCACGCTACCTCACTTGTCGGAAATCGAACCGATCTGATCACATTGACCAGCTTGCCGTCTATCTCGACGACCCCTTCTATCTCCATATGCTCACTCTCCATCTTGATATCATCCATAGGCCGGATAGTGGTCTCGTCAACGGATGCGATATCGTCGATATCATCGACCTTGATACCAAAGAGTGCACTGCCATCTTGATAGATCAGCATCTTCTGCAGGGAATCCGCTATCATCGAGAACTTATCGACAAAGAGCCCGATGTTTGACATCGTCATCTCATAGGTCTTCATAATATCTGTCTGCAAAAGTGTCAATGCCCGCTCCTCACTCTCTTTACGAAGCGAAAGCACACCATCTGCCCAATGGTGCAGGCTCATATGATGCTTATTGAGTCTACGCAAGATAGTCATCACCTCATCATCATAAGAGGTAAAGCCATCGAGCCATTGACCCAGACGACAGCTATGCGGATCAGTCGTCTTGGCAAACGCCTTGTCTTCGACAACTGCCGTAGCCAGAGCGTCGATCCACTCTTTATGATCATGCTCAAGTTCTGTGAACAGAGTTCTAAGCTCGTCATCATAAGTCGGCAGGCCGATCATCTTTCTAAAGCTCAACACTTTAAGCACCTTACCCTCATATGACATCATACCATCGACATAGAGATGTTCATCAGGCAGTGATGTCAATGCAGGTAGAGGGATGATACGCTGTATAAGATCGAGATCGAGCCCGTAAAGGTTTTTCTGGATCGAGAAGATGATCATGTCACGCATCAACTTGCCTTCGACTCATCGGATTTAAGCTCATGGGCGATGCCAAGCACTCCAAGCGGATCGATGACCATGATGATCTGACCATTACCCAACAATGAGGTCCCGCTAAAGATCGGGTGCTCTTCCATCACACCCTCAAGCGGTTTCTGGACTACATCAAGCTGACCGTGCAGTTCATTGACGACTACTGCAAGTAGGTTTCCTTTGATGTTTAAGACTACGATCGGCAACTCTTTACCCTCGAGTTCCTGCTCATCGAGCATCGACTTGATAAACAGTAGCGGGATCACTTCACCACGGATATAGACGAACGGTTCACTGTGCAAGAACTCGATCTCTGATCTCTCTATTTTAACGGTCTCAGAGACACTGTCCATTGGAAAACCATAATGTACACCACTCATGGAGACATGCAGCAGTGAGGTGACGGCAAGTGAGACCGGGATAGCCAGTGTGATCGTCGTTCCCTGGTTGGGGACCGTACGGATCGAGATCGATCCACCAAAGCCCTCGATCGATTTTTTCACGACATCCATACCAACACCACGACCACTGTACTCACTGATCTCATCTACAGTAGAGAGGCCAGGAAGCAGTACCAGTTCAGCCCGTTCATCATCACTTAAGCCGTCTAGCTGTTCAATGCTCATCAGCCCCTTCTCAAGGACTTTGTTCGCTACTTTCTCTACATTGATACCGGCACCATCATCTTTGATCTCGATAATGATCTTATCGGACTGGGCATAAGCACTCAGTGTGACATTACCCTCAGGCGATTTCCCTTTTTTAGTTCGGGTATCAGGGTCTTCGATCCCATGATCAAGTGAGTTACGCATGATATGGATCATTGGGTCCGCCAGCATCTCGATCATGTTCTTATCAAGCTTGGTATCGCCGCCTTCCATCTCAAGTCTTACTTTTTTGCCGAGTTTCTTGGAGATATCACGTACCAGTTTCGGATAGCGATCAAAGACATAGGAGATAGGTAGCATCCGCATCGACATGATCAGGTCCTGAAGCTGCTCGGATAGACGGTTGATAAAGGCATATTTCTCCATTATCGCACGGCTGATCATCGTAGAGTCCATCTCATCGACACTCTGCGCCAGATAAGGGAGCGAGTTCTTCGCCACAAGCAGTTCTCCGACGATGTTCATCATACTATCGATCGACTCCTGCTCGATCTTGACTGTCTTACCGATAACGTTCTTCTTACTCTCCTCACGTGGCTTTTTCACTTTTGCAGCCGGGCTACTCTTCTCTTTTTCTACAGCCACCGGCTCGATGGCTGGAGTCACCTCTGCCGGCTTGGCTACAGGAGCTGTCTCGACAATAGCCACCGACTCCGGCTCACTCGCAGTAGCCGCCTCCTCTTCAGGTACACTCAATCCCAACTCTCCACTTATCCAGCTTACTATCTGCTCTTTACCTTCGACTACGGCAGGCATCTCTGGGAAGTATGGACGGATATGCCCTATCATCGTCTCTACTCTGCTAATAGCATCTTCACTGTCGATAGTCTGTAGCGAAAGTAGCTGCTGTTCAAGGATACGTCGGAGGATCTCAGCATCCTTCTCGCTGATCTCACTCACCGCTGATACCGTTGTCTCAGCTTCAGGCTTGACATCAGCACTCTCAACAGCTGTTGAACTACTATCAGTCATCTCAGCCTCTATATAGGAGGACCCAGTCGTCAAGGCTGTGACAAATGGCTCCAGTCTGAGCAACTCCCCATCTGCTGTCATCGCTATCAATACTTTGAGCCGTTCGAGCTGAAAGTGCTGGATAGTCTCATTGCCGATGAGTTGAAGTGATCGTTCTATCGCTTCAGAGAGGGCCCCTTTATCAGCATCTCGCAGCGCGGTAAGTACTTCAGAAGAGAGCTCTTTCATCACATCAAGCTGATGACCGCTCTCACCGGTAGAGATCTGCAGCAGTGTCGCGATATCGAGCGGATAAAACTGCAACTCATCAATAAAATTGAAGAGTGCGTCTTCGATCTCCTCATAGGTCGCATAGATAAAAGCTGTCAACTCCATCTGCAGGGTCAATCCCTCTGCATCATCAAGACCACTGAGAATCGATTTTGCATTGACCTCACCCATACAGCTGTAAAGGCCTACGACTTTCTCTTCAAGCATTGAAAGTGTATAGAGCGGATCGTTTCCAAACACCATACATGACTCATCGACATCAAAGACAACAGCATAGAGATGAGCCTGTTCAACAGCAGCTTCATCAAACTCACCCAATCGGTAAGGGATACTCTGCTTATGAGACTCAAGAAATCCCATCG
The DNA here is from genome assembly GCA_030610325.1 of Sulfurimonadaceae bacterium. Lineage (GTDB taxonomy): Bacteria > Campylobacterota > Campylobacteria > Campylobacterales > Sulfurimonadaceae > BB26. The sequence continues at coordinate 8,855 of JAUWRZ010000004.1, forward strand.
GCATATTGACGATACGTTTTGTCTCTGTACCAAGGACAAAAGGACATACCCAAGCCTCTTCAGCCTCGGTATCTTTACCCATCTGTTCACTCAGTTGTCCAATGATCTCTTCGACCGTCGCTTCATCTGCATCGACGATATCCTCACTCTCTTCAGCTGCTTCTACCAGATTAAGGACCTCATCAAAGGCGTTATAGAGTGCTTCGAGCATCTCCTCTTGAAAGCTGATCTTTCCCGCACGAAGCATATCGAGCAGGTCTTCGGCATGGTGGGTGATATCTTTGACCGACTCAAAACCGACTATTCCGGAGCCCCCCTTAAGGGTATGGGCAGCACGAAAGACAGAGTTAAGTAGTTCCGGATCATCCCCGCCGATACCTTCGATGTTCTGATCGATAAAAGCGAGGTTCTCCCGCGCTTCTTGTAAAAACTGTTCGAGTAATGGGTTCATCGATACTCCCTTAGACTTTCAATAATATCTGCAGATAGCTCTTGAGTTCATCTGGTTTAATAGGTTTGGTCTCAAAAAGGTTCGCACCTACCTTATAAGCTTCTATCTTGTCGGCCTCTTGTGCCTGCGTGGTGATCATGATGACAGGAGTCACTTTATACTTTGGCTGTTTTCTTAGTTCACTGATGAAGGAGTAACCATCCATGATCGGCATGTTCACATCCACAAGATAGAGTCCTATCTCCACATCAAGACTGCGTTCAAGTGCTTCCATACCGTTCTCAGCCTCAACCACATCCACCCCAAGCTCTTTTAATATATGACCATGATAACTGCGTACAGTCTTTGAATCATCTACTACCATCACTGTTGCCATCATCTCTCTCCTAAAAAAACTCTATGCCATCATCACTACTGCCATCAGCCGTCTTACCGGAAAAAGCACTGTGTCGTTCTTTGGCATGTTCAAGTACACTCTGAAGCCTCTCACTCATCACATCGAGGGCCTGCGCCCGTTCCTCTTTCGATAAGGAGTGCTCAAGCCCTGATATACCCGTCTGTACACTCTCCATCGCTTCGATCGTAGCCGAAAGCTGCTGTGAGATGATATCCTGGTACTGCATCACCTCAAGGGTCTCATCATCAAGCACCAGACCCTTACTCTCAATAAAAGTGGCTACCTGTACCTGTGCCGCTCTAGTCAACTCGATCGTATCGGTCTCGACCATCTTGATATGTTCAAGCAGCTCATCGACTCTATCTAATAGGACCATGGTCTCTCTCTTCACTTATGCCGGCAGACGAAGTACACGGGTGATCGCCTGTTTTAACTGCGCCGGATTGAACGGCTTTACGATCCAGCCTGTCAGTCCAAGCGCCTTACCCTGCTGCTTCAGTTCCGCTTTTGTCTCGGTAGTCAACATCAAGACGGGTGTACGTTTTGTCGCATCGACCTGACGCAGACCCTGTAAAAACTCCAACCCGTTCATCACCGGCATATTGAGGTCAGTGATGATAAGGTCTGGTGCTATCACTCCACTCTCTATCTCGGCAAGTGCATCCTGGGCCTGAAGATACTGTTTGACATCGATCGGCATCGTATCTGTCACCATGCGCGTCGAAGCCAGCGCTGTCTCACTATCATCTACAAAGATCACTAATGGCATATCTTTCTCCTACTTTTGATATATCAGGGTCGTATCGATCTTTCTTGCGGTAAACACCGAGACGATCCGACTCATATATTCGGCATGTCCTAAAAGGACATAACCACCTGGGTCAAGCATGTCATAAAAGCTCATCGCTACCTCTTTACGGCTGGCATCATCGAAGTAGATCATCATATTACGAGAGAAGATCACATCGAACTTACCAAGCTTTCTTAACATCGCTTTATCAAAGACGTTCGAGACTCTAAAATCGACAGTCCCTTTCAGATCATCACTGATCTCATAGCCCATCGACTTTTTGACAAACCACTCTTTCAACGTACTCTTAGGGATAGCATGGATGGAGCGGTCGCTATATTTACCGGCGATAGCTTTCTCGATGACTTTAGAGTCGATATCGATACCGACTACCTCTATATCACGCTCTTCCATGATCACACCCTCGTTGATGATGTGAAGGATGATAGAGTAAGGCTCTTCTCCAGTCGAACTCGGTGCCGAGAGGATACGAAGTACTTTATCCTTAGGCAGCTTCTTGTGCAGCTCAGGCAAAATATGCTCGACTAGTACCTCGAACTGCTCTTTCTCACGGTAGAAGTAGGTCTCATTGACCGTCATGCCGTTCATCAACTCCTGAAACTCACTGCCATCTTTATCTTCAAATCGAAGTTTAAAGAAATATTTTCTAAAGTTCTCAGCACCTAACTTCTCAGCACGTGCTTCGATGAACTTGGCAAGCTTTTCGTAATGTTTCTCCTCTTCGAGAAAGATCCCGCTTTTACGGTAGATGAACTCACTCATCTTTGCGAAGTTAGTCGTTGAAAGCATATATGCCATGGCTTAGCCTTTGATGGAGCGGATCGCCCCATCTACACCGAAAGTGACATATGCATCATCATCAAACCGGGCCTTAAGTGACTCAAGAAGCACTATGTCCTCCTCTTCACCGATCTCTGCCATATAATCGACTGCTGTCATCGCCACATTGATATCCTCTTCATGTTCAAGCAGCTCTATGAGCATCTCACGTGACTCAGCGAAGTCGACATCACCAAGGACATTGATGGCAAAGATACGCAGGTCACGGTCATCGCCTATCAGAAACTTGACGATGTAGTACTTGATGGCATCACCATGGTCTTGCAAGATCGAGATACCAAGGTTTCGGACATAGGCGTTACGAAGCTTCAAAAGCTCCATGATCGACTCGATCGGTGCTCTTTTCCTCTCTATCTTTGCCAGCGTCGCTGCGATCTCAGAAGCCAGGTCTTTTGGCAGGTCATGGTCTTTTAACATTACGACAAGACGCTCCGGACCACCATCAAACTCAGCCATCTTGTCTGAGGCGTGACTCTTATGTTCATAGTCATCTACACTGTGATAATACTCCTGGGCTTCTTCAAGGGTGGCGAAGGTAGGAAACACTTCGACCTCTTGTTCTTTATGTTTTTTTACTAATGCCATCTTCTCACCTTACCGGAATGTCGCGACCGTCTTTGGGATCTTTGGAAATGGCAGCTGTTCAACGACGCCACCACGATCATATGCCTCTTTTGGCATACCATAGACCGTCGCTGTATCTTCACTCTCACCCACCGTATAGGCTCCTGCTCTCTTAAGCGCTACCATACCATCCGCACCATCATCACCGATACCCGTCAGGAGTACACCCATCAACTGCTCTCCACTGAAAAGTTCAAGAGCACTGGCAAACATCTCATCCACACTGGGCTGAAAGAACTGCTCGTTCTTATCCTTACCTTCGCGAAGCACTATCTTGCCCGAGACTTTTTTAGCAAAATGCAGATGGACGCCCCCTTTAGCGATGTAGATGTTACCCGGTAACAGTTCCATGTTGTTTGCACTCTCATGCACCGGAAGCTGGGAGACCCTGTCGATCCTCCCTGCAAAAGCAGCTGTGAACTGTGCCGGCATATGCTGGACTACACAGACCGGATGCGGATAATCTCGAGGCAGTGAGGCACAGATCTGTTCGATAAGACCCGGTCCACCGGTCGACGAACCGATCATCACGACCTTTTTCACATCTCGGCTGTCACCACCGGACGACTTCTCTACTTTTGGCCGCTCTCTTACCGCCGGGCGTCTACTGCTCTTGCGTAAGCGGCGTTTTGGGATACGGCTGAGCGATCTGACCTTACGGATGATATCCTCACTATTCTCCTCTTTGCCGATGTTCATGGTACCCGGTTTACCGATGTAGTCGATGGCACCAAGCTCTAGAGCTTCGATGGTGGTATCAGCACTCTCCGTCGTCAACGAGCTGATCATCAAGATCGGTGTCGGGTTCTGTTCCATAATAGCCTTGACAGCACTTAGACCATCAAGGACAGGCATATTGATATCCATGGTGATCACATCATAGTTCTCAGCTGTTGCTTTATCGATGGCTTCCTGACCATTTTTAGCGAGATCTATCTCAAACGAAAGAGTCTCGATCAGTTCACGAAGCTGTTTTCTTACCAAAGCCGAATCATCGACTATCAGGACTCGTTTACTCACGCTTGTACCTTTTCACTGTTAAATAATCTCTCCATATTGAGCAGAAGCACCAGACGTGCACCATCATCAAGATGTAAGACATCAGTGACAAGCTCTCCACGCTCCTCTTCTGCTCTAATAGCATCAGCATGGATACCCATCACATCACTCACACTATCTACCCGAAAGCCAATACGCTCTTTACCGTTCTCACATACGATGATCTTCAGCTCCTCATCATCATCGAAAGGAGCATTTAGACGCTTATGTAACGAACTCACGGCGACTACCTGTCCCCTGATATTGATGATACCGTCGATCAGTTCAGGAGCATCAGGGACCTGAGTGAGAGGCAGTGCATCTATGATACTGCTTACCTCTTCGATATCGATCGCATACTCCTCCTCTCCGATCTTGAAGATCACCACTTCAAGAGCGATAGCCGACTCTGCATCTTCCATCTCGATCTCATCTCCGACAAGTAGCTTCTCATTGGCCGTTATCATCTCAGCCAGTATCTCCTCACCGATCACGGCGATAAGCTGCTCATCCGAATGGATGATCCCTGAAAGCTTCTTATCTTTAAAGTTCTCAGGAAGTCCATCGACCTGCGAAGCCAGGAAATCACGAATATCAAGGATCTCATCAATGATCAGACCTATATATTTACCACCGTATTGGGCGACAAGGATACGGTTCTTCTCACTTACCTTCTCATCAAACCCATAAGATCGACGCAGATCGGCAACGACGAGTAGCTCATCACGCAGCTGGATCATCCCCTCTATCTCAGCACGACTTCCGGCCAACTCGGTAAAAGTCTCCGGCATATTGATGATCTCACGCAGAAAGTCGATCTTGAGCGCGTAACGCTCATCTGCCATCTTAAAGAGCAGATAGCGCTGTGATGAACTATCACTTTTCTCAAGATAGCTGTTTAGCTCTTTGGTGTTCTCTTTAATAGCACTGCTCTCATAGCGTTTAAGGATGACATCTTTGAACAGTCGCTCCAACTCAAAGACCTGGACAATATCCCCATGATGTCGATAGATAGCGACGATGGCATCTTCAGGAGTATCGATATACTCGATCTTCTCCTGATCTATGACAATACTCTCAACGACTTCAGAGATCAGAAGTGCCATATGCGCATGAGTGCCTGTCAAAGTAAGCAGACGGCTCAAAGGTGACTGAGAATCGACTGCATCGATACCAAGAAGCAGGTTCACATCCAATACTGTCCGGATGCTCCCGCCCATAGCACTCAATCCGACGATCTCTTTCGGACTCAAGACCAGTGGTGTCAGCTCAGGCACATGACGGATCTGTTCTATGGCACTCGTAGTGATACCGTAGCTGATATTATCATGCTTTATGATCAATATCTCATCGATTTGCATCACTTATCCCTGTTGTAGCTCATCAGCCATTACCGCCAACTCTTCGACACCCTCACCAATATGCGATATGGTCTCAATGATCAGCTCACTCGCTTTACGTGACTCCTGTGCATTTCGTGCAGAGAGTTCGACCGCTTTTTGGATCTCACTCACCCCGATCAATCCCTGATTGATACCTTCAAGGTTCTGCTCATTCACACTCTTAAGCCCTGTAAAACGCTCAAGCAATCCGATCAGCATATCGGTGATCTTATCGATCTCGACAAGAAGCGAATCGATCTGCGAACGCTCCTCCTCTTGTGTGTTCAGCAGTTTGAGCCAGTCTGTACGAACGGTATCGATCTCGATGTTCATCGACTCGATGGTATCATTGATCTTATCGGTGTTGGATTCTGAGTCTTTGGCCAGATTTCGGATATCGGAACTGACTACCGAGAAGCCCTTACCAAACTCACCCGCACGTGCCGCTTCGATGGAACCGCTGATGGCCAGCATATTAAGCTGGATGATACTGTTGGAGATATTACCAACGGTCTTGTCAACACTTTTTGTCTCTTTGACGATGACATCAAGCTCTTTACTTGCGACATTACCTTCCATAATAGATGCATTAAAAGAGTCACTGATACCCGTAAGTGCGCCTTTAGCCTCCATGAACGAGGTCTTAAGCAGATCGAAGTTACGACGGGCGATGACGATCAGCTTATCGATATCTGACGCGGCGAGCTGGGCCTGTTCGAGCATCTCTTTGTTAGCCAATGCGCTTTGATTGGTCTTTTGTGAAGAGCCCTCTATCTGGTTGAGCGCGGTAGTCACCTCTTCGAGAGAGCCCTGGATATCTTCCATCGAGCCACTGATGGCATCAGCTGATGACGCGATATCCTCAGCTGACTTCATCGTGTCTGTCGATGTCCTGAGTTCATCGGCAAGGTTGCTTAACTCTTTGATATCGTCTTCTGTCTGCACCAGGGCATCCGACTGGATATCAATACTGTTAAGTGTCTTCTCCACCGAAAGCGCGATATCTGCCGAAGCTTTGGCGATATCTTTACTGCCATCATTGACACTGGATGCGTAGTCACCAAGCTCCTGTGTGAAGCTGTTGATACTGCGGGCTGCTTCGACCGAGTAGACTGCTATCTTCGTCAGCTCTTCCATCTTTTTACTAAGGCTTCCACCTGTCAGCCCGGTCTTATCTATGATCCCGGTCGTCCCGACGATACTTTTGATGATATCATCAATACTACCCTGGATCTTCTGTACCATCTGGGAGATAGACTCAGCGTTCTTCTCACTCTCACCGGCAAGTGCCCGTGTCTCATCAGCGACGACCGCAAAGCCTTTTCCATGCTCTTTCGCACGGCTGGCTTCGATAGCAGCATTGAGTGCGAGAAGATTGGTCTGATCGGCGATCTTGGCGATAAAGCCGACCGCTTCACCGATGTTCTCTGAAGAGACTTTCAACTCTTCACTCTTTACTGAAGAAGCCTTGGCCACTTCAACAGAGTGCGTCATACGGTCTACAGAAAGGTTGATGGTAGCCACCGCGTTCATGATGCTGTCACCCGTGGCAAGGGTGGAAGAGATCACACCATCGATCGTAGTTCCCATACGACCTATGTTTGTATTGATCCCACCGATGTTCTTCAGTGCCTGCTCACTCGCACCACTGTTCTCTTCTGCCGCTGTCGCGATCTGTTCCATCGAAGACTTAAGCTCTTCGATCGCACTGACACTCTCTTGCGCATTGTCGAGGATAGTCATCGACACACCGGCGATCACTTCTGATACCTGCTGCTGTTTAGCCATGGTACGCTGACGACGTTTATCTGATGTCGAGCCGCTACTAGCAGCTGCCGAGGTGGATGATCCACTTTTTTTTACTAATGCCATGGTCTTTCTTCCTTAGTCCAGAGTCGCATAGAGCTCTTCAGATTTTTTGATATCTTCGCGAGAAGGCTTTACGCGAATAGAGACATATTTCACATTTCCGTTCTTATCTACCGAACGCAGTACTGTCGCATAGACCCAGTAGAAACCACCGCCTTTACGGGCATTTTTGACATATCCAGTCCAGAAGCCTTTACTCTGGACATCATTCCAAAGTGATTTAAAAGCAGCGCGAGGCATCTCAGGATGACGCACTATGTTGTGCGGCTGTCCGATGATCTCATCTGCAGTCATATTTGCGATCCGCAAAAATGACTCACTGGCATAGGTCACATTACCTTTCTCATCCGTCTCAGAGAGTAGATAGAGGTCATCATATAGCACCTCGCCATCTTCTAAGAATGTCAGCCCCGTCGAATCAATGGCATCTTCACTGTTTGCCATACTGCACCTCCGCAAGTGTGTTTAATCTAAATAAAGCGTATCGTGATATTACTAAAAATATATTGAAATAATAAAAAATTAAAATAAATATCTTGAAACTGTATCCGACAGAGCACGTTCTGTTCCATGAGGTAATTTTGCATTGACTGAAATTACAAAGAAAAGTGATACAGGTAGCACTCTTGCTCCTATCTATTGGTCACCGAAGTCATCATCTTTATGCTTTGAGCTCAATATTATTGATAGCCTGGATGATAGACCTTGTCTTCAAGTGATGTCGTCTGCTCTTTGATCTTGTCAGATATGAGGTCGATGA
>JAUWRZ010000205.1 GCA_030610325.1 Sulfurimonadaceae bacterium
AGGCGATGGCCAGCATAGCTGAATCGACTGTGGACATGATAGCAGCGATAGCCGCGGCGATAAAGAGAGTCAGGACAAACTGCATCCCGGCGATGTCACTTAACTCACCGAGCATCAGTAAGATGATCTGCTCCGATGAGTCTTTGTCAAGGTCGGGAAAGTGTGCCGCCCCGATGACAGCGATGGCTATGAGGGGCAGGGTGGTGAGAAAAGGCATGACGATCATCAGTTGTAAAGAGCGTTTTAAGGTCTTCTCATCCTTAGCAGAGTAGATCCGCTGGATCGCCTGTGGATAGACTGAGATCCCGAAGAAGATAAGCACAAGTACACTGAGCTACTTGACCTGCTGCTCAGATGTCGGGTCGGCAAAGAAGTCAGCGCGTACCTGCATGAGTAAGTCAGTGTTCGCCTCGAGTGAGCCGTAATGCACCCAGATGACAGCAGAGATGATGAGCACCCCGATAAAGAGTAGCACTCCCTGGATAGCATCCGTCCAGGCTACCGAACGCATCCCGCCAAGTGTCTCATAGATGACCATGATAAAAGCCATGGCGATGATACCCTCAGCAAAGCCGACCCATCCACCTGTGACATAATTCAATATATAACCGATGGCTTTGAGGTTGGTAAGCATATAGTTCGCCAGTGCGAAGATACCGATGGCGACGATGATGTAAGTGAGCCACTTATGGTCATATCGGAAAGAGATATAGTCACCGACAGTGATAAACCCTTTTGCTTTTGCCAAGGGATAGAGCCGTGGAGCATAGAGCAGGTAACCACCTACTATAGCTACCATAAAAGTAACGGCTACAAGAAAGAACCATCCACTACGGTAGGCTGATCCGGCAAAACCTATCAGTGAGTTACCGCTGTACTGTGTCGCATACATCGTAAGGAACAAGATGCCTACACCAAAACCTGCTCCGCCAAGATAGAAGTCTTTCATCGACTCCTCTTTAGAAGCAAACTTTCCTGCGACTCCGACAAGGATCATGGATGCGAGATAAGCCAGCAGAAAATAGATTCCCGCTTCTGAGAGCATGGCATCATCCATCTTCAGACTCCTTGAGTGAGTCCCAGCGTCTTTCGATGACGAAGAGAAGTACTACCGCATAGAGCAGTGTGAGAGTCAGACTGCCCCAAACCCAGAGCGGCACACCCCATACAGGTTTACCACCAAGTAGTGGTATGGTAAGAAAAAGGAGTAAAAAGGAGAGTTTTATCATGGGTGGAAGTCTACCATGCGCACAGAGGCTTTTTTCTGAAAGCTTCACACCTATCCAAGTAGTACCCTATAACGGGGATCATATCAAGAGACGTTAAGCTTGACTATATACAATATTCTTATATAAAATAGTCAGACCTTTGGGACGAAAAGAGACATAGTGTGAGTAAGATAGTCATCTATACGGGGATGTTGGTGAGTCTACTGATGTTCACCTCCTGTGGCAATAGTAACGGCATAGCTGAGAACAATCTTGAACGCGGGAGTTTTAAAGCGACCGTAGGAAAAAAGCAGTATGAGATCGATGTCGTCTGCTCCCATCATAATACGAGCTATTTTAAGTTCAGGTCCGTTGATAAAGATGGTCAGACGGTCACAGGAGTCGAGATGAACAGAAAGCTTATCTTGAGTATCGATGACAATGGGAAAAGATACAGTACGAAGAACGTGGCGACATGGGAGAAAAATAGGGACGGAGTCACAGGCTCCGGCATCTTATACAACGAAGCAGTGGCTACCGATAGTCGTTCGACCACTTTTACGTTGACGTGCAGATGAGGAGAAGTCGATGATAAAGATCTCTAACAGCGTCGACCTTGATGAGAGTGAAGTCGAGTTTACAGCGATCCGTGCGCAAGGTTCCGGTGGGCAGAAGGTCAACAAGGTCTCTGCCGCCATCCACCTTCGTTTCGATATCGCAGACTCATCTCTGCCTGAGTACTATAAAGAGCGCTTGCTTGACCTTAAAGAGAAGCGGATCACCAAAGATGGCATCATCGTCATCAAATCCCAACAGCACCGCTCTCAGGAACAAAATAGAGATGAAGCCATAGAGCGTCTGACAGAGCTTATCAAAAGTGTCACCGTCGTACAGAAGAGACGTGTCGCGACCAAGCCGACAAAAGGGTCTGTGAAACGCCGACTACAGACGAAGAAAAAGCACAGTGACAAGAAGCGTTTACGGGGAAAGGTCGACAAAGAGTGAGCCATAAGTCGTAAATAGAGCATGATATTAAACAATATGTACATATAAAGGCGACTATGCGATCTCTGACTATCTTTTTTCTGACACTACTACAGCTTTATGCCAACGGTTTTTTAACTGATGCCAGGTCCGGCGAGACCTATGGCTTTGATGCCAAGACATTGGAGACAAGTGTCAATGAACGGTTGCCTACTACTATAGAGTATATGTATCTCTTCGAGATAGAGCTTCAAAAAACGATGATACAGCTGCCTAAAGAGACCGACCGCATCTCTATGCTCATAGATACTAAAGTGACGATGCTTGTCGGTACAGTAAAAAAGCAGTTTTCGGCAACGGTAGATATGAGTTCGGGCATACGTTATGAACGCTCCGAGGATAGTGTCTATCTTAAAGACCCAAGTGTCGAGAACATCGTCATCTCTGGTGTGGAGCCGGGAACCAGCAACTATGCCAATGGCATGATCAACTCAGCATTGGTCACTTATTATGAGAGATACCCAGCCTATAGTCTAAATGCGCAAGAGAAAGAGGAACTGGATTTTGCTATCAAAGCGCTCTCTATAGACAAAGGCCAGGTCTTCGTCACACTCGGCAAGAGGATAATACGCCCGAAAAGAGCGCAGTAGTCTACTCTATGATCTTGCTGACATGCATCTCTATGATGGATTTTGCACCGTGCTCTTTGAGTCTCGGCAGGACATCTCTAAGGCTTTTTTGATCTATAACAGCCATGATGTCTACCCAGTCACCTTTGGCAAGTTGTGAGACAGTCGGGTTCTCACTTGGCAGGACTTCGAGGATCTTCTCAAGGTTCTCCTTCGGCGCGTTCATCATGATACTGACTTTCGGGACAGCATCGATGACGGACTTTAACATCATGACGATGTTCTCTATCTTCTTGCGTTTCTCCGGGTCAGCGTAAGCCTCTTTATTGGCGATGAAACGTGTGGTCGTCTCAAGGACAGTGTCTATGACCTTGAGGTTGTTCGCCCGCAGTGATGAGCCTGTCTCGGTGATCTCGACGATAGCATCAGCAAGATCTGGCACTTTGACTTCTGTCGCTCCCCAGCTGTACTCGACATTGGCACTCACACCATGCGAAGCAAGGTATGCTTTGGTCAGGTTGACTACTTCTGTCGCAATAGTCTTGCCTTCAAGGTCTTTGACACTTTTGTAAGGAGAGTCCTCTTTGACTGCCAGCACCCATTTGACCGTTGAAAAACTGGCTTTTGCATAAGTGAGTTCAGCGACTTCAATAACATCCGCCTGGTTCTCTTTTATCCAGTCAAGACCGGTCAATCCACAGTCAAGTTGACCACCGGCCACATATCGTGCCATCTCCTGTGCACGGATAAGCATACAGGAGATCTCCTCATCATCGATGGCAGGGTAGTAGTTTCTGCTTCTTATCTGGATGTCATAACCAGCCTCTTTAAATATACTAACTGTGGCGTCTTGAAGACTCCCTTTTGGTATGCCTAACTTTAGTTCCATCTCTCATCCTTAGTCAAAATGCCGGTATAGCCCGGCTGATGGGCGCATTATACAGAAGCCCTGATGCGAAGAGGCTAAAACATCTTCGTGACCTTAATCTTAAAAGGAGTAGAATAATACAAACATCTTTGGATATGTAAGTGTTTTAAGACTATTTGAAAAAGGAGCCATCATGAGTGCGTCAAACAGCAGTCATCTTGAAAGTATAAAAGAGGCGGTACACAGTTCTGAGATCCTCACAAATGAGGAGAAGAGCTCAAGCGTACAGATAATCGAAGAGTGGGTCATCGAAGACAAGGCCATGAGCCTGCTTAGCGAACAGCTTCTTGCTGTCTCCTCAGGCATCAAACCCCTCCTGGCAGAACTTGGGCTGATCTAGACCTGCTCATCCCTGCTTAAGACGTAAGGGTTTCTTTGTGCGGTCGGCATGATAAGTGTCTCCTGTATGTTCACATGAGGCGGTGCATTTAAGATATAGACGATCAGTTCTGCGATATCCTCTGCACTCAAAGGCCGATACCCCTCATAGACAGCATCTGCTTTAGTGGTGTCTCCGTCAAATCTGGTGTTTGAGAAGTTAGTCTCCACTGCTCCCGGAGCCACATTAGAGACTCGGACATTAGTGCCGAGAAGATCGATGTTCATCGACCTCGTGATGGAGTGGACGGCAGACTTTGTCGCACTATAGACATTGCCTCCCGGGTACTCCATATTGCCCGCGATGCTTCCCACATTGATGATATGTCCGCTATCTTTCTCTCTCATTAGCGGGATGATGGCCCGACTGACATATAAAAGACCTTTGACATTCGTATCTATCATCTGCTCCCACTGATCGATATCACCTTGATCTATAGGATCCAGTCCGAGCGCCAGTCCCGCATTGTTGATGAGGATATCAACATCACCCAAAGCAGAGAGTCGCTCATGGACATCCTGTCTCTCTCTTACATCCAGTGTGATGATCTCGACATCCCCACCCAGACGTTCCTGTAGCTCTGTCAACTTTTTCTCATCTCTGGCTACAAGAGTAAGCCTGACTCCCAGACCAGCCAATGCTTCCGCACATGCTTTACCGATGCCCGATGTCGCG
>JAUWRZ010000536.1 GCA_030610325.1 Sulfurimonadaceae bacterium
CAGCGTGCCATAGTCGTAAACCGTGAGAATCGTGGACCACTGCTTAGACATCTGCTAGATAGTGAGAAGTGGGAGCAGGTACTGGTGTTTATGGCCAACAAAAGAGCTTCGGACAATATTGCTGCGAAGTTTCGAAAGTATGGCTACGAGGCAGACTCGTTTCACGGTGATCTTTTTCAAGATGAACGTAACCATACCTTAGAGCAGTTCAAAGCTAAGAAGATCCGTATCCTTTTTGCCACTGATCTGGTCGCGAGGGGACTGCACATCGATGATATCAGCTGTGTCATCAATTTTGATCTTCCCCGTTCGCCAAAAGACTATATCCATCGCATAGGACGAACGGGCAGGGCAGGAAAGTCAGGGGTCGCCGTCTCGTTTATCGGACATGAGGACAAAGAGCATTTTTTGCTTATTGAAAAGCGTAGTAAGATAAGGCTTGAGAGAGAGCAGATAGTCGGATTTGAGCTTGTAGGAGAGACGCCTAAAAAAGTGAAAGGCCCAGCTCCTGTCAAAGGTAAGGGAAAAAGTAAGAAAGACAAAGCGAGAGAGAAAGTGCGTAGAGAGACCAAATAGATCAGGCGATGATAGCCTGAGTGGCAGATCTACTCTACAGTGTTCTTCTCGATCTTTAAGGACATCCCACCTTGATTATCATCATAGATACTGTCAAACAGTAAGAATGAGACCTCAGTATCTGAGCCTAGAAAAAATGTCGTCTCTGTCGCATTTGACAGTGCCAGTTCCGGTGTCTTGAACTGACTCTCACCAGCAGTGTTCACATTCTCATCGATCACATACTGGAACTGATTGCTCCAACCCTGTATACATAGCTCATCCGTATAACAGTTATCGATAGAGGACCATGCCAACCATGCACTGTAGTGTGAGGTGATCGGTGTGATCGTATAGTCTCCCTCTTCTAAAGTCAAGTGTACGGGGTTATCCACTCCATTGGAGTTGGCGCTGAGGTTGATGACATAGGAGCCATCTTCAAGGTCTTCTATTGATGCGATCGTCTCACCATCATCGCCACCACCACATCCGATCAAAAACAGTGAACTTATCACTAGTGTCAGTTTGCTTAACATATAGATCCTTTTAGTACGAAAACTATTATCAGGACGTATTCTACCCTATTTTATTAATAATATCAAACAGTATTTAATATTTTAAATCAAAAATGACTGCTTGATATCTGATGTCAGATCGATACGAGGGGTTGTCAGAGGTAGTGATACCTACTATGAAGAGCGATACTGCCTTCGAGTAGAAGGTGTCGTATCTACTTGAGCAGCTCTTTGATATGCGCAAAGTGATGCATCTGTTCTAGCCACTGTTTTGGCAGTTTTACTCCAGAAGCACCGAGTATCATCCCGACGATCATCCCGCGTGCGCTACTGTCGCCACCGGCTTGAGCGTTCTTTATCATCGTGATCTCAAAGTTGTCTTCAAGTGCGAGCAGATGGATCACGCCGGTAAGACCACCGTCGATCCCACAGGCCGGACCGAAC
>JAUWRZ010000199.1 GCA_030610325.1 Sulfurimonadaceae bacterium
AGGTTTGCCTCTACCTCAAGGTCTCTGACAATAAACTCATAATCACCATCTGCTGAGGAGAGTTCACTTTGAAGATCAGTGATAGAGGAGGCAAGGAAGCGGTTAAAGTCCTCTTTCTGTACAGGCTCTATCTTATCGAGATGTGCGTACTTCAGCTTCTGCTTTAAGATATCATCTTTTAACCGCTTTATCTCCACATCTTTCTTACCAAGTTCAGATTCGGCTTTAGCCCTCTCCTGGATCACTATCTCACCGACAAGCGGGTTCTTTCTCAACAGAGTCTTAGTCGACAACTCTTTCTCTTTTGCCTTGAGTCGCTCAGTGACCTCTCTATTCTGTCGTTGTAGGGAAGCAAGGTCTGTTGAAAGCTTCTTATTTGTAGTAGTCAGTCGCTTATTGGCATCTTCAACGCGTCTCAGCCGGGGGTCTGTAGCTGGCATCTGGCTCTCCTTTAACTTTTTACGACAGTAGCGATCACTATCTTCATCTTTAGATAAGGGGGTCTCTGTCCTCCGGATAAGAAGAGGTCATCGTTACTCGCGAGCTTGGAGCCCTTCATCGAACTCGTCGGCAGCAGGGAGGTCTCAAGTGTGATACGATCCATCATCAGACCGGCACGGTTAAGCTCCTCTTGCTCTGCGACACTCTCTTTTAACGTCTCTCCCATCTTTTTTAACAGGGCTGAAGTCTCATAGTAGCTATGCTTACGCATCAGCTGCTCTCGGGTGCAGGACTCTTATCTATCGCAGGTAAATGAGTATTGTCTACGACCAGTTCAGGTAGGCTAGCAGGAGGAGGGACAGGTACCATCTCGATCTTTAACGAGCTAAACCCTTTGAGATCACTTTTTATCTTTCTCTCCTGTCGTACCCGTCTTGTGTTTACTCCGAGCTTCTTGATCTTACCAAAACCACCTCTCTCTTTTCTTCTCGCACTGTTGTTCTCTGTCAGGTCTTCTGAGATCTCAAAATCCATGGAGACTTCGATCTCCGTCTTACTAAACTCATAAAAAGTAGGCATCATCCCTAATGACAGGGGTGAGACAGTGATATTCTCTATCTTATGCTTTACCTCTCCATCATGCAGCTCTTTTGTGATGACCGGGATCGTCACAGGCACCTCTGCCAACTGCTGAAGTGCCTCGATCGATGCCCTGTCTATCTGGCGTTTTGCTTCAGCGACAGACTCTCCCATCTTCTGCACGAACTCTGCAAGTTCTGCAGAGGTCTCGGTCACTATACCCATGATCTTACCTTTGTGCTGAAGTACTCATCCTCAAGACCTTTAAGCGCGATGTCTCTTACTTTTTCCTCTTGTTCGAGTACTCTCTTTACGACTATCAGGCCAGAGCCTGACGAGCAGACCCGCCTACCCTGTTATGGTGTGGCAACTACCGGTGTCCTGTTGTCGATCTTATTGATCTCGGGCAGCAGAAGTGGCGGAGGTGGGACCGGGACCATCTTTACGACCATCTTACTGGTCCCATGGACCTCTTTACCGAATTTTCTGTTGTGCTCTACATCTACCTTTATACTGGCAGAAAAAGGACCAAAGCCATACTTCGCCTTAGCACCCACTTTTACCTTGGTAGAGCGCTCCATCTTGGTCTTTATATCCATAGAGACTTCGATCGTCGTCTCTGAGAACTGATACCAGGTCGGCCGGATAAAAGCGATAAGCGGGATATTGTCAGCAGTCACCGTATCTACCGTCGTACCGCTGTCTGTGGTCGTGACATTGATGAGCGGGACATAACTGACCGTATTGTCCGCCAGTTCCATCGTGGTCTCCATGGAGTTCTCATCTAGTGCTCTTTGTGCTTCAGCTACACCCATGGCAAGGCTTGCCACCATCTGATCTAACGGTACGTCCAATAGTTCCTGTCCTACACTCATGATATATCCTTTCTGATATTTGGGTTCGACAGGACATGCATCCCATCTTTGACTAACAGAGTCAATGCTTCGATATCCACATTGGCCTCACCGACATATCTGATACCCGGATCGAGCCCGATCACTTTTTTTTGTGCACTGGAGAGAAGCGCAAACAGAAAAGAGAGGTTTTTATCTGCCATCACCAAGTGGCCCGAACTGATAGGTAAGGAGGAGAGGAGCCTGTCTTTGTCTTCAAGTGTCATACCCTGCTTTGGGATGATCACATGAGGCAGCACACCATCTTGTACTTTCATATAACTGATCTTGGCTCCAAATAGGGTATCCATTTTCATACAGGCCTCTCTCCTGGAGCCTGTCGAATCTGTGTAATCAGACAGATCCGATAGACTCCTCGTATCTATCTCCACACATTATAAAGCAGATTAGTGGCATATTTGTTGCATTTTAAGTGTAGCTATCACTCTGGGTCCGCAATGATCACTGTAAGAGAAGAGTCACATTTCTATCGATGACCTTGTCAGCTGACTCACCGGACATATTGATCAACATCGTATCCTTGTCTACCCAGCTAAGAAATCCCATTCTCGGGTAACGTACATCATCGATGCTAAAGCCCTCTTCGGTCGAGATATCACGCCACAACTTTGTAGCGACTGCATCATCAAGTGGACGGTATCGGCCATCATCCGCTTTCTTATAGACCCGAATGATCTCAAGATTTGAGAACAGTTGTGTCTCTACCGCCAGCCATGAGCCTTCCGGTGAGGGTATGACCCTGTAATCTTTCGCATCATCAGCCAATAGATAACTCTCTTTCTCATCACCTATGAACAGCGCCCCTTCACGGACTGCCACCTGTACCTCGACGGGCTCTATCATCCTCTTCTCGAACTGGTCGACCTTCTCATAACAGCCCTGTAGGAAAAGCAGCAGCACCACTAAAAGGAGAACGCTACTCTTCATCATCTCTGATATCCCTACTCAATCGAAAACCAAAGAGTGTTGCGACTGCATCAGAGGTCTTCTCACCAGGCCAGCCATCGACTCGCAAGGTGATACCCTCAAACCCATTTAAAAACTCCTGCAGCTTTTTCGAACGCGGCTCATAACTCTCACTGTAAAAGAAGTATGCTTCATCGATGCTCTCTTCCAAACTTATCTCACCCATCTCCTCCAGACGACGGATGATGACGGCGGCACCACTCTGTTTAGACTTTGCAGTATCGGACCAACGACCATCAGCGGTATATTTCCCACTGACATAGTTGTTTGACGCAGACCAGAGATAGGGGCTAAGGACATGTGGATGATAAAGTCTATAACCCCATCCGTTGTAGCCCTCAAGCTCATAAAGTACCCTCTCCAGTGACCAGGTATCTACCTTGTGCAGCTTTCTAAGCTTTAAGGCATCCATAGCACTCTCTTCCCAGCTAAAAGGTGGATTTCCTTTAGCTGGACGATCTACCGGGACATGGGTCGTTCTGGCTTTTAGCGAGTCCCCATTATGCAGATGCCGACTAAACTTCTGCCCGCTCTCCATGTTATGGATGGCCGCCACTAAATACCACGGGATGTTCAATGCATCTGCCACACTCTCGTAGCGGGAGCGATTTGAGAGGAGCTTCGCCACTATCGTGTCGACCTCGTCAAAACGCCCGGCATCGATCTCACAGCTTTTATAAAGCACCAGATACTCTTTGGCCAACGACTTTTTATAACTCACTTTTGGCATAACAAATCCTTTTTGGCATCACTGTTTCCAACTATTCAGATTATACATCAGGATAATTTCATATTTGTTTTATCTATACTCGCCTCCCCACCTGAAACAAGCCACTTACCTTATCAGGAACAGTACTATCTAAGGCTGGAAAAAGTGAAACAATTATGAAATTTTCTTATAGTAAGATGTGCATATGCATCCAAAATATAGAATGGACTTTCTCTTTATAGACAAGAAAAAGAGAGATAAGCTGCGACCTGATCAAGCAAGAGACAATGCGGTGCTTTGTTTGGTCTTACAATGATCACCGCATTCCAGAAGGATCTAAAATGGCAACAGTAAGCAATGTAAACCTGACTATCCAACATGGTGGTGCAGGTACACGACGTACAGTCACAGTGAGTTATAGATTATGTTTTACAAGCTGTGAAGCGATGGCTGGAGAAGTCTTCGTCGAAAGAGTCGACCTTAGGGGAGATGACCCAGTAGTAGACGATCAGTTATCACGAATGCGAAACTCATGCGTAGTAGCAGAAAGAAACTGTATCGATAGGAGGATCACAAGGAGTGTCAGTAGAAGCAGACTGGATGAGGATGGTGATACCATCGTATTCGGAGTCCCTATTGATGCAAACAGAGATGAGATCTATGCCAGAGTCAGTCTGACACCGTACGTGCCACGAGGCGATACTACAAACTCCAACACGGTCACTGGTCAGTTTGGCGCAGCAGGTAACGATTGAGAACTTCTACTCTTCTCTCAGAGCATAGACCGTTCGCGGCATAGTGACAAATGTCTTATGCCAAGAGCAAGGAGATCGCAGCTTATCTCTCCTTTTGTCACCCCTTTATCTTTTATCTCAAAGTCTGTTATGGACGATTAGATGGTTCGTTCTCAACATCATCAAACCAGTTGAAGTACGCTCTTGCACCACGGGCTCCGGACTCTTCGAGCTCTTTTTTCTTCTCATCTGATAGATCAAAGGCTATTGTACTGACACCCAGCGTATCTATATAGACCGTACGCTGCCAGTCATCACTGTGCATATGGGCGTTTCCCTGACTCTCAAGTATGGTATGGATCAGGGCAAAAGCATAATCAAAAAAGTCATCGATCTTTTGATGGACAGGCTCCGAGCCATCACGAAAGACTGCTATCTCCTGTTTGGAATCAAGCCGAAAACCAAGTGTCTGTTTATTGTAGACATAGGGACTGCTATAGGGATGCTCTTTTAGAAACTTTTCGTTCTCTTC
>JAUWRZ010000464.1 GCA_030610325.1 Sulfurimonadaceae bacterium
CGTAAAAAAGAGGTGCCATCCGCCAGATGGATATGTAAGATAGAGAAGTTGGGTTCCTCCATTATCAGCTTGTCCCATTGCGGCTTAAGCAAAGCCATCATCCCTGCACGGTCTCTCTGCTTGAGCAGCTCCACCAATGATGGCATACGAGTCAGTGCCTTTAGACGGTAACTGTAGTCCTTCTCATAATGCTTGATGACATGGTCGATGCCCTTATCTATCTGCTTCTTATACTCCGCTCCCATCTGCTTCTGACGATCATGCTGTATCATCGCTGTAGCCGTAGCGATACCGACGATGACCGCGAGCATCGCAGCTATGATAGAGAGAGCGACACTGCGTCTGAGAGAGAGCGTATCCGGTCGTTTCATAAGAGTCCCTTAGTAAAGTTCGTCTATGAGGTCCCCTCCACACTGAAGGGTCTCGAACCAGGTGAGAAAAGAGCTGGTGTGTTCATCCATAAAGACAGCGCCATGCTGCGGAGCGATCATCGCGACATCATGCTCTCTGACCTTCTCTACCCACTTTTTCGTAAAGACATTTCCCGCCATATAGCGTTTATGAAACCCTTCGAGAAAAGGCTTATGCTTCTCAAAATCCGTCACCTCTTTGTAGACATCCTGCGGTGGCAATACAGCCGCACCGATATCACCAGAGAAGAGGATCTTAGAGCGGCTGTCATAGAGGGAGAAGTTACCTGGAGAGTGTAGGAAATGTGCCGGGATGAACTGGAAGTAATCCTCTCCAAAAGGGATCTTCGCACCATGATCAGGCAGCGCCGTCAGCCGGGTCATATCCATCAGACCATAATGGCTCATAAAACGCATCCAGATACCCGGAAGTACGATCTTTGCCGAGGTCGCGACACTCCACTCTGCGATGGAACCTGCCACATCAGGGTCCTGATGAGAGAAGAAGATGAACTTCACCTTATCCAGACCGATAAGACGTTCTACCGCGTCATGCATCTCATCAAAGACCGCCTGACTACCCGGATCTATGAGCATAGCCGTATCTTTTTGGATGATGAGAAACTGGTTCACAGATAAGAATCGGTCTTCATGCTCCTCATCATCAAAACTGAACATGATGCACTTATGGGCACCCTCTTCATAAAGTATGGTCTCTTCTTGCATATCATAGTCCTTTGAATTCGCGGATAAGGTTCATCTGTCTTTTAGCCAGATACTCGGTCAGTGCCTTCTGGGCTGTCTTGCTAAGCTCCATGACCATGACTACATGAAACTCCCGGCCCAGCTCTTTGATACTCAGGACAGTCGCAGCACAATTGACGATGAGCGGCCGACGGTTAAGCTCAAAGACCATATCCAGGTGGACATCGTCCTCCGCCCTAAAACCTGCTGGCAGTACCGGTACCGTGATCTGTACTGACTTGAGTGAGATATCCATGATCCGGATCTCCGTCGCAAAACGATGCTCCTGATAGAAGAGTGATATCTTATGCGTCTCTTCGGGTTCAAGCTGCATATGTTCACGCTGCGCAGGGGAGCTGTTGACAAAGCGGAGGTCATCGATGACTATACCCTGTGTATCAAAGTCTATTTTCTTGATAGTCGTTACAAGTATATCGGCAGGAAAGACCTCTGACGTTAAAATAGTCCTTTTTTCCTGCATAACTGCTTTTTGCTGCAAAATGGTGCTGCGGTTCTCTATCATCTTATCGTCTGCAGTAGCGACCACTCCCGAGTTCGTTATCTTCAAGCCTTTGTAGAAGTTGTGCAATACTATCTCCGCACTGTTTCGCTTGAGCGCTTCAAGCAGTTTGACGAAGTTGCTTTTATCACGGAAGCGTTGGTCATCATCACTCGCCTTCTCATCAAAAAGCTTTAACAGACCAAGCTCCGTGATATCATCCATCGAGACTATGTAGTGGCTCTTCTTGCTCTCGATCGCCGTCATCTTAAAAAGAAAATGGTGTACCTGGGTCTGCGTATCATACATCTTGATATGATAGAGCTGTCCAAGATGCGCTCTGGACTCATTGAACCAGTCGACGAGATCATGGTTGTAAAGGAAGTTCTTATGCTCAAGAAAATGCTTGCCCAGATTGCCATAATGATCGATATAGTCTGAGAGTGACTCCATCTGAAAGAAGTCCAGGAAACGATCATTGACGATGACTGGCTCATTACCCTTGTAGAGAATGATCATGCTGTTTTGGTAGTTGAAGATGTTCTCGACATAGAAGTCGAACAGACGCTCCTCTCCCTCAGACTCGATCACTTCAAGCGTCTCTACAAGCATCGTGGAGAGTTTAGCGACAGAGAGTGGTTTGA
>JAUWRZ010000382.1 GCA_030610325.1 Sulfurimonadaceae bacterium
CAGGCGATGACTTTACGACAGAGGGTTCAGGAGACAATACGACAGAGTAGACTACATCTTCATCCAGGTGCATCCAGACATCATTGCTGATATAACCCTCTTTCGCCACATAGATCTGATAGGTCCCGCTGCTTAGGAGCATGCCATCATGGTAGTCACGCTCACTGTTCACGATCCCCACATGAGCATCATCAGGAGAGGTACGTATCGTCAACTCAAACATCTCAGGCGATGACTTTACGACAGAGGGTTCAGGAGACAATACGACAGAGTAGACTACATCTTCATCCAGGTGCATCCAGACATCTTTGCTGATATAACCATCTTTTGAGATCTTAATACGGTATGCCCCATCTGGAAGCTGCATCCCATCACTGTAGCGAGTCTTGATGTTGACGATCCGTACCACTGCATCGGATGGGTCTGGCCGAACTGTCAGCGTCCAAGACTCTGTATCAGCAATGACTCTTGGCTCAAGAGCAGATATCTCCTGAACGCTAGGCTCTTCATCTTCTATAGTGGAGATCACTGCTTCGTCGACTGGCTTTACGGTCTCTTCTCCAAGGTCTGAAGAAGAGGCATTGCGCACACTATGACGCTCTACGACATCAACGCTCTCCTGGATCACAACACTCTGTGTCACTACAGCAGCAGCCTGAAGATCACTGCTACTCTTTGCTGTCTCCGGATCAGCATAAAAGAAGAACCAGGTGGTAATGGCTATGACCAGTAAAGGCACCACAAAACCTGCTCCGACTAGACAGAGTAGATGAAAGGGTCCCTTCTTCGGTCCATCTGGTATAGATACTCCAGTAGGTATGTCAAAGAGGGCCTCATCTTTTTGCTCTACCTCACACTGTTGCGGTTGTTCACCTTCGAGACTAAGCGCCTTTTTTAACTGCTTGATACGGATCGACTTGTATCTGTCTCTGGCCATGGCCTCTACCTGACCACTCTCTTCCATCGCCTTTGTCCAGACATCCTCGTCCAGATTGTTCCCTTCCAACTCTTCGCGAACGTACTCAAAAAGTTCCAGGACATCTATTTTAGAGGTCTTATCTCTCATCACTCTCCATCCACCTTTTCAAGAGCATCTATACGCCCGTCTTCTAGTCTAGAATATATATCATTATACATCAATATAATCGTCTAAATGTCACAAACAGACAAGGGGCCACAGTAACGTAGACCCAGTTTTCTTTCACACTTGTCACTTAAATACCCATCATGGCAGTGGCTGCGGGTCTTTACACCAGTTGATGATGTCTACACCTGGACGTATGCGTACTGCCTCTTTTGAGAGTGCATAGTCCACAAACTCACTTATCGCTGCTTTCATCTCCACTACGGTCGCATTAGGGACATTCACATCTGCCCACGCTTGTACATAATACTGAGAATGTGTACCAAACATAAATGGGGCTCTGTTTCCGGCCAGCCTCAGATCAAGATTATACTTCAAGAGTCCAAGCATCTCTGCTTTGTCGATCTTTCCCATCACCCAGAGATTATAATCCAGTCCGGTCACTTTATGATCTTCAAGAAAAGGCATGTTCGTCGACAACCTACTCCAAAACCCCGGTGTAATACCGTACTGAGCACATGCACTGTCTTTAGGGACCATAAGGACATGATTTGGCAGCTCCCATAGTCCGGTAGTCGACGTAAGCACCACTCTTTTACTATTATTGCTATTACCATACCAGCTCTCAAGATGTCCGGGAGAACCACCATCAAGCTCATAAGGCCATCTAAAGTTCATACCGTCAAACTCAGGGGCATAACCCTCTTCGATGGAGCAGTCATAAAGGAAGTCTCTCTCTTTTAAGACATTAAGTGTCTCCTGATTGTAACGGAGATAAGGCGTTCTAAAACCCTTTATCGCAGCTATATCCACACCTACGAGCTGAGTCAGATCATTAGTCGCAGCCAAGATCCGTGCTTCCCACGTGGCATGATCTAACGTACTGATACGCTCAAAGAACACCTCTTCATTACCCTGATAGAGATAGGTCAAGTGGTTATCTGTATGGTTTGCCATCTCATGAGTACTGTTCTGCAGTCTCTGCATCGAACTCAGAAGCTCTACTGCATGTGCATCATCCATATGAAGCCCTGAACTGTTAAGATAGAGGCTGGTACGTGCTTCCGAGCCATCACGGTTATGCTTTCCAGTAAAGAGGTCGATGACCCAATCGATGCCTTCGGCTGCTGTGTTGTCATCAAATCCCAAGACGACGAACTGCGGTACCTGCTCAACGCTTAGACCTTTTGGAGGGAGCGAGGATGCCACGGTGTAGTCATAACAGGCAGATGGGCTTAATCTCAGCTCATCAAGTAAAACACTTCCCCCACTTTGCGAGGATGAACTCCAGATCCACACTTCAATATATTTTGTCTCTGCCGTAGCCGTTGCGTTTAAGACAAAGGGGGTGTAGGTCTCTACATCGTTCAAAGAGAACGATCTTTCAAAGATAAGATCTCTATTGCTATCATAAAAGCCCATACCCAGCCAGATACCCTCTGTCGTACCTACTGTCTTATAATGCCCATTGAACTGATAGGTATCCACAGCACCGGTAATCACCTGTGACATCTGATCTAGACCGCCATTTTTTACGCTTAAGGCTTTTGTACTCTCGTGTCCATCATCACTCAGCGTGTTATTACCATAGACGTTCCATCCCTGTGTATCAGTCTCAAAACTGGCATTTTGCAAAATATTACACGGTGTCACCGGTAGTATCTGTTCAATGACCTCAAAAGGGTAATAGTCCTCTTCGGTAAACGTACCCTTTGCAAATGCCCTCACTTCAAAATGGTGAGCTTCGTTCAGACCGGAAAAGGTAAAGTTACCCTCACTCACACCATTTGTCTCGA
>JAUWRZ010000013.1 GCA_030610325.1 Sulfurimonadaceae bacterium
CTTCTGTCTACCTCATGATCAGTTCCGAGAGACTTATACGTGAAAACTACACTGCACAATAGCTGCCATCTTACTGAGTAGACCCCCGCATCTTCAATAAAAAGCTACATCCGTGATCAAAACACTACTATTCTTATAGAGAACCTCATCTAAGATGTGTGTAAAAATCGCAAATTTGTAATTTTTTTATCATTTTTTCCATTATACCAATATCTAATATTTGTTATATATTTAGATAATAGGTCTTGAAAAAGTCAGGTTATCACATTTATAAGATAAACTAAACAGTCTCTAAAGCCCCTGAAATAGGGCTCTATCAAGAAAATATAGTAGAAAGTAAAGCCAGCTTTTCCTACGTAATGTTATTAAAAGTTTTTAATAGTCCCTATCAAAATCAAACATATAAGTAAAACTAATTCGTAATAAAAGTTTGACACTTTAATTATATAACTAAAGAAAATATTTTAATATCGCTTAAAGATTAGAATTTGTAATATTCGTTCAATCCTGAGGGGAAATCAAAATATTCAAAGGCTAGACATATGGAAATGAATCGTAGAGACGCAATCAAATTTGGCGCAGTAGGTGCCGCGACAGTCGCAGCAGCGACAATGACAGGCTGTTCGACAAAAGCTGGCGAGATGGCTTCATCAGCAACTGCATCGGCAACATCAGCTGTCGGTCTCGGAGCAGACCTGATCGGTAAGCACAAAGTCGTGATCATCGGTGGTGGTATCGGTGGTATGACGGTTGCGAACAACCTGAAGAAAAAAGACAAAGACATGGATATCCTTGTCATCGAGAAGAATGACACCTTCATGTCTTGCCCGGTATCAAATACCTACATCGGTAAACTCGAAGGTATGACACTGGGAAGCTTTATATTTGATTACGCTCAACCTATCCAAAAACATGGCTACAACTGGCTTCAGGGTGAGGTCATGGCCATAGACCGTGCTGCAAAAGTCGTCACCACTTCAAGTGGAGCGGTCGGTTATGATATCCTTGTCCTCTCACCAGGTATCGGCTACAACTATGAAGCACAGTTCCCTACATGGACTCCAGAGAAGATCGCTCAGGTCAAACGTGCTGCACCTGCAGCATTGATCCCAGGTAGCGAGCATGTCATCTTGGAACGTAACCTGAACGATATGGAAGATGGTGACGTTATCGTGACTATCCCTTCTGGTAAGTTCCGTTGTCCTCCAGCTCCTGCTGAGCGTGCATCAATGATCGCGACTTTCATGCAGAAAGAGGAGATCGAAGGTAAGGTCATCCTTATTGCTGAAGGTGCAGGTTTTGCTAAAAAGCCGGCGTTTGTCGAATCATGGGAAGCACTTTATGGTGACAAGATCGTATTTGTCCCTAACTCAAAAGTAACTGATGTCGATCCTGATGCCAAAGTCCTTACTTATGCACAGACTACAGGTACAGGCAAGATGGATGAGGATGATTTTGAGATCATGAAGACTGAGACTAAGACTCATAAGTATGAAGTCCTGAACCTCATCCCACTTAATAAAGCAAGTGATGTCATCGCTATGGCTGGCCTCGAAGTGACAAAAGACACATTTGGTAAAGTCAAGATGAACGGCTGTTCATTCCAGACTAAGACTGATCCGGATGTCTACGCAGTAGGTGATGTCGTCGGTCACGGTATCCCACCAAGTGGTCAGACTGCCAACTGGGCAGGTAAAGAGTGTGCTTCTGAGATCACAGCTCGTCTTAAAGGTGGTTCATATGAGCTTCCTGTCAAGAAATCACCTGTCAAAGCCGGTAATGTCTGTTACTCGATGGTCGGTGATACACCAGAGACAGCGATCATGGTAACACATGACTTCAGCTGGAACGGTAAAGCCATCATGGGTAAAGGTAATGTACCTAAAGGTCCAGATGGTAAATATCGCCAGACTGGTACAGCGAAAGCACTTCGCGACTGGTACCGCGGCCTTATGGCTGACATGTTCAGCTAGGTCACCCAGTACTACACACAAGAGATGGTCTCTCGGCCATCTCTATCTATCATACCTATGGTTTTATAATGAGTATTGCCATACTTTTTATTAAGTCATATACTACATCAAAAGGAGTCTTATGGACAGAAGGAACTTTCTTAAAGTCGTTGGTGCGACAGGTGCGTTCATCGCAGTCAACCCATCAACGATCCAAAATGAACTATTTGCAAACACAGGAGCTATGTTTCGTGCCTATGAGCGTGTTCAACTTTTAGATGGTGCCGGTGCACCTATCAAGATAAGTCAGTTAAAGAAAGAGATGAACTACGTCTTTAACTACCCGCATGTCTCTACACCTGCCATCCTCTTAAACCTTGATGAGTCGACAGCACAAGATGTCAAACTCACCTCGGAGACCGGAGAAGAGTATGTATGGGAAAGCGGGATCGGTAAAGATCGTACCGTAGTCGCCTACTCTGCTATCTGTTCACATCAGCTGGCACATCCGACACCAGATGACAGCTTTTTACAGTATGTTCAAAAAGACAAACCGACTATGGCTTTTGAGACCTCTGGTGTCATCGTCTGCTCATCACACCTCTCTGCATTTGATGCGAAAGAGGGAGCAAAACGATTATCAGGCCCAGCAGTCGATCCACTGGCATCTGTCGTCATCGAAGTCGGTGAAGATGATACCCTCTGGGCTGTCGGCGTACTTGGTTCAGACCGTTTTCATGCCTATTTCAAGACGTTCAAGCCAGAGTTGAAAAAGTTCTACGGTGGTAAGCGTAAAGGTAAGAAACTGGTCAAGATCAGTGCAAAGACCATTCCGTTGACAGAATATACTAAAGAGATCATTCAATACTAAAAGGGGAAAGATGAAAAAGATTATCACTGCTGTATTGGCACTTATGCTCAGCTCTACACTGCTTGTAGCAGCTGAAGTCAAAGACCAGAAGATGGCTGACGACATGAAAGAGATGATGAATGCCATGATCGAGATCCAAAAGAACTGGTTCTATGAGAATCCAAGAGGGATCAAAAAAGGTGTTAAAAAACTTGAAGCACACATGGAGTATCTGAAGAGCTCTGATGCAAAAGGCTACCTTCCTAAAGATCAGGAATATGCAAACAAGTTTGCAAAAAAACGTGCAGATATGATCGAGCTTTATGCTGAAGACCTCATCGCATCTATGGAAGATGGTAATGATGAGGATGTTCTGGACAACTATACACAGATCATGAATCAGTGTACGTCATGCCATATGCGTATTCGTAGCTGGTAAGACTCTCTATACGAGGTGATCTTATCGCCTCGTCACACATCTTTCCTACTCCCAAATGACAACAGCTTCTTCCGATCACTTTATAGATGACTATGACCACATCCGCAAACGCTCCTGTGAGGTTAATCAGGTAAGATAGCATTATGAAAACATTACAACTTCTCCAGACCGGTCAGCTTGCCGGAAACAAGAGACTTTCACTGGCCTGTGGCCTTGAGACATTCCCTCCCGAGATATTTGATCTTGCAGATACCCTTGAGATCCTAGATCTCTCTAATAACCGCCTAAGTCGACTTCCAGATGATCTGGGACGGCTTAAGAAGTTACGTATCCTCTTCTTGTCACAAAACCTTTTTGAGGAGCTTCCTGAAGTATTGGCTCACTGTACACAACTGACGATGATAGGCTTTAAATCAAATCAGATCGTACACTTTTACGAAAAAAGCCTGCCACCAAAAGTACGCTGGCTCATACTTACGGACAACAAGATCGAGAAGCTTCCCGACTCTATAGGAGAGCTGAAAAGATTACAAAAGCTGATGCTTGCGGGCAATAGGCTCACCTCATTGCCAGACTCTATGTCAGCATGTAGGGAGCTTGAACTCATACGCCTCTCCGCAAACCGTCTGGAGACACTTCCGCCATGGCTTTTCACCCTGCCTCAGCTTGCCTGGCTCGCCTGTTCCGGTAATCCTTTTACCAATGACCATCTACTGCAATATGAGTCGCTTGCCGAAGTAGCATGGGATGATGTAGAACTTCATGAGGAGCTTGGAGAAGGTGCATCAGGCATCATCTCCAAAGGAAGTCTGATCGATGAGCAGGAAGCTGTCGCTGTCAAGATATTTAAAGGTGATGTGACGAGTGACGGATATCCTGCTGATGAGATGCAGGCGTGTATCGTAGCAGGTACGCATGAGAACCTGACTAATGTGCATGGAAAGCTCCATAGACATCCAGAAGAGAAAGAGGGACTGATACTATCACTTATCCCCTCGAGCTACAGTAACCTTGGACGTCCACCCGATCTCGACACCTGTACCCGGGACATCTATGATGACGGTACTACTTTTTCCCTCTCGCTACTGATACGTATTGCTACCGATATCGCCTCAGCAGCAACACATCTACATGAGCAGGGATTGATGCACGGAGACCTCTACTCTCACAATATTCTCGTTGATGATAGTGGACATAGTCTGCTTAGTGATCTTGGTGCCGCTTCTATCTATCACCATGCAGATGGGATATCTGCGGAGGCATTCGAGCGAATAGAAGTACGGGCCTTTGGCTGTCTTCTCGAAGAGCTGCTTGATCGCTGCCTGCCAGAAGATATCACCTCACATCGACATCTGGTCGAACAGCTTCGGACACTGGAGTATGCCTGCATGGATGAGCATGTAGTCGATCGTCCCCTTTTCACCGCTATCTCAAATAGCCTGAGTACAATAGCCAAAGCCATAGACTAATACCTCCACCCCCGGTCAATACCATTAAGGGCACCTCTTCGGAAACGGAGAGTCTTAGGAGGGCTAACCCTTGGCACTCTCCACAATGACTCCCGAACTGCGGAGGCAAAGCCTTCCGATCCCAAATCCTATAGAGCAGTAATACCTTTTGACTTAATGGCATTGCCCCTGGCGGTTGGTATTAAATAGCTTAGCAGCACTTATCCCAAATGATCTGCGATAAGACCTAGCATCTCATCCACAGAAGCGGAAGCCCCTTTTTGGATGAAGTGTTCAAAGTACTCATCGATCCTCTTCTCAAAGGAACCAAAAGCGGTCACATGCTCTTCACGTTTTGGATTGATGATCAATGAGTGGTCAAACTCTGCTGCTATTGGGACAATATCTATCACCTGTCCACTGGTACCCACTGCGATAAAGAAGTCACTCTCCGCGATCGCAGCATAGATCTTCGCATACTCCGGGGCACTCTCGCCAAACATCACTACATTATGACGTACCCGGTCACTCTCACAGACGGGACAGGCATCGTGCTCGTTCTGGGCTTCATAAGCTATATCCCAGGTATGTCCACACTCTTCGCACCGCAGATCTCTAAGTGTACCGTGCAGGTGGATGACTGCTTTACAGCCAGCACGCTCTAAAAGATCATCGACATTTTGCGTCAGATGGATGATCTGTCCAGGGTAACGCTGTTCCAGTAAAGCAAATGCCTGATGTGCTGCATTGGGTATTTTGTCTTTAAGGTCTTTACGTCTCGCATTATAGAACTGTGTCACCAGCGCACGGTCATCCTCCCAACCCTGTGTCGAACAGACCTGCATCACATCATACTCTTCCCACAAGCCATCATGGTCGCGAAAGGTCCGGATGCCACTCTCCGCACTCAGCCCTGCTCCACTTATGATCATCACTCTCTTCATCGGTGAAATACCTTTAAAAGATGTCCCTCAAGGTCTTCAGGTTCATGGATGCCCCGTTTTTTCAGCATCATGACGGAGAGTTCATCTTCGACAAGCATCTCAAATATCTCAAAAGCGCTGCTTTTATTATAATAACTTCGTATGAATGCCAACAGTAGCTGAAAATTATCCAATCGTTCCGGATCCTCACGCATCTGTTTGTACTCTTTAAACTCATTCCAGTTAATATATCCCATGTCGTTAGATTAGCATAATTTGGCCTATTCAGGGCTTTTTACGACTACATACTAACTATAAGTAACAATTTATAATATATTATGGTACAATAAAACTAAAGGATCAAAAATGAAATCATTAGATAAAAAATTACAAGAGACTATTGAGACCGGTAGACCTATCAGTTCACAGATGCAACCGCTCGCAAGAAAGATCCTAAGATCTATATGTGAGACGCCTAAAGATCGTCAAGTGCAGCATCAAGCTGCAAAAGGGCCCTATCCATCGTAGCGGAAGGAACGGCAAAGTTTAACCGCATATAGCCCTTCCCTTCCCGACCGAAGAGGATCCCGGGGCTAAGACCAAGTCCTGCTTTCTCCACAAAAAATCCCTTCAACGCTTTATCACTTAAGCCCATCTTCGAACAATCCATCCAAGCCAGATATGTCCCTTCAGGGATCCTCATAGTGATCTTATCAGAGTGCTTTTGGACTACGGCCTCCAGTTTTTGGACATTGACTAGAAGATGTTCCATCAGAGCTTCTCTCCACACTCTTCCATCACGGTACGCCGCTTCAAATCCGACATGACCAAAGACCGTCCCCTCAGCAAAATGGATACGTTTCGAAAGGGTCTCAAACTGCTGACGCATCGTCTCATCAGCGATGACAACGGTAGAGATAGAGAGTCCAGCTACATTAAACGTCTTACCCGGACCGATCGCTGTTATGGTGATATCTCTGATGGCATCGCTTAATGAAGCAAAAGGTATATGCCGATGCGGACGATAGACCAGATCACTATGGATCTCATCACTGAGGACTTTGATATCATGTTCCAGACAGACATCTGCCAACTCGCGGAGCTCCTCTTCTCTCCAGACACGACCGACCGGGTTATGTGGTGAACACAACAGTAGCAACTTGGTATCTTTATCGATCTTCATACGCAAGTCATCAAAGTCAAAATGGTAATCACCTTGCTCGTCACATCTCAATGGGTTACTTACCAACTCTCGCTCATTGTTAGCTATGCTTTTAAAGAAAGGGGCATAGACCGGAGGCTGATAGATGACCTTCTCACCAGGCCGGGTAAAAGCCTGTATGGCCAGATTGATGGTAGCGACGACAGAAGGTGAATAGGACATCCACTCCCGCTCTATAGTAAAGTCATGCTCACGATCCATCCATGCTATCTGTGCTTCAAAGGCCGAATCCGACATCTCCTCATAACCGTAGATAGCCTCCCCTGCACGCTTAGCGACTGCTTCTGTCACAAAATAGGGTGTCTTGATATCCATATCTGCGACCCACATCGGCAGGACATCCTCCGTACCAAATAGCTGTTTTCGAAGCGTATACTTCTCAGCATTCCCGTGTTGACGGTCGATCACCTCATCAAAGTCATTCACTGTTTTTCAACCAGACGCTCATCTGTGCGACAGTGTGCTGGAATTTTCGCGGGGTCTCACGGATGACAAAAGGGATATCTTTTGTATCGACCAGTGTGAAATGTCTCTCCAGTATTGTACGCAATGTATCCAGCGTATGGACCGCTTTTCCATCTTCATCCTGATAACCGCCAAGCCAGTACTCTTTTGCCGTAAACTCCTCCAGCCAGGTGTAGGGTGATGTCAGTATCAGCATCCCCTTCGCATTGATACGCTCATGCACACTTTCAAGAAAAAGCCTTGGTTCATAAAGTCTGTCTATTAGGTTCGTCGCCAGTATTAGGTCGTATCCACCAATATGGGCTTTAAGGTTACAGGCATCTCCCTGACGGAAATCCACTCTATCCCTGCTCTGCTCAAGATCAAACTCAGCCAGCGTATGCTGCTGCGGTGAAGTGAGTCCACCCTCTTCACTGCGAAGGTATGCGATGCGACCATGACGCTGAAGATCGACACCTACCTGGATGAACCTGGCCGAAAAATCGATCCCGGTGACCGCATCAAACTCTCTTGCCAGTTCAAACGATGTCCGCCCTGTCGCACAACCCAGATCTAGCGCGCTGTTAAAAGCGACACCACTACTTCGGGCGTAACGCACCGCCTCTTGCGCTGTAGCGACAGAGAAGTTCTTGACACCGAACTGTTCACCACCATACTGAAACTCGCAATACTGCGAGACCGATGAGTCAAGTTCATAGATGTTCTCATCATGTATCTCGAGAGCTTCTGCCTCCACATAACGAAAACCCGCATGCTGATAGAAGTGTCTGCGAAAAGCGTAACGAGCATGTTTTGTCATCTCATTACCGGTGCTTATCCACGAGCCACCTTTGATCAGGTTGTGTTTACCATCAAAGGTCGGCACGGAGAAATCATCATAGATATCATGAGGACGAAAGCCCTCAAATCCGGAGATCGCTGTCTCAGTCCACTGCCAGACATTACCGACCACATCATAAAGATCGCCAAAAGCAAACATATCTACCGGAGAAGATGAAGCAAAGTGACGCAGGTTTATATTGGCACGGCTGTCATCAAAGTCCGGGACATCCTCTATACCCGCACGCTCATACAGATGCATCCACTCCGCTTCACTTGGCAGACGATAGTGACGGTCCTCCTTCTCACTCTTCCAGCGGCAAAATGCCTTAGCCTCAAGATAGTTGACATCCACTGGCCAGTTCAAAGGCATCTCTATCTCCCTGTTCAGGGCGCGATAACCAAGGGTCCCATCTTCGCCTACTATCCAGAAGAGAGGATGTATCGCCTTGCGAATATCAAGAAATGCTTTACCCTCATCATCCCAATAACGCTCATCACTATAACCGCCATCTTCGACAAAGGCCATAAACTCACCATTACTGACAAGGTACTTTGAGACATCAAAGCTCTTGAGCTGTTCTACTCTTGTCCCATACTCATTATCCCAGCCATAAAGATGATGCGCTCTGGACTTTCCAAGCCGGACTTCTCCCCCCTCTATGCGTACCAGAGAGTTTGTCGGTGCCTCAGCATGCATCTCACACAACGCAAAGCTACCGTCCTCTCTGACATGCTCTATGGGGAGCTGTCGATGCAGGACACTTGAGGTCTCGATATGGATACGTTCATGCTCTATGCCCATCAGGATTATCCATAAAGGGTCCTCCTCGTCTATAGGCAGGGTAAGAGGAAGTGTCGAGATAAGTCCATCGACTATCGCACGGACGCGGTCACGGTAAACACGAACATCTGCGACCTTCGGCCAGGCATAGTTTTGTGCATCCATATCATCCCAGCTCATCTCATCCACACCGATTGCAAAGATAGACTCAAGCTCTGGGTCTACCCGCGTATCGATGACTTTTCCGATGATAAGTTTATTGATGAAAAAGGTAGCTGTATGCCCAAAATAGAAGATCATCGTATGACGTGTCGGCTCTGACCTGAGATAGAAGACCTCTTCTGATGCCAACATGTCAAAAAGACGTTCAAAAAGATCATAAGTCTTATGAAAATAGTCTCGTATCTCTTCACGCTTTGATTCTGGGTCGTCACCTGTCAATGTCACGGGAAAGGTATGTAACGTGTTCAATAACACTCCTTTTGCATCTATCAGCTTTTATAGGCCTATATCATCGACATCTCATACGACTTCGTACTCGATCAGGTCTAGTATGTAGGATCATATCCTGATCTGTTCAGAAAAGCTGTGACCTTGATCACACTTAAAGAGGATGATCAAAGATGTTGATTTTTGCGTATTTTAGCAAAAAGGTTATAATATCCTCATCATGCAGACTATTCATAGCGATCTACTTCACAGACAACAGGGAATACTACACACTTTCACCACTCGTCACCACGGGGTGAGCAGAGAGCCCTACCTCAGTAATAATATAGCTTTTCACGTAGGTGATGATGAGCATGCTGTCCGACATAATCAGGCAGCCTTAGCCAAGACGATGGGTTACGACCTCGATAGACTGACTCATATGCGTCAGGTCCATTCAGACCAGATCATCATCATCGATGAGACCTATACCTTTGATAAACCACCCGAGTGTGATGCACTAATCACCGACCTCATAGATAGACCACTGATGGTGATGACGGCCGACTGTACACCGATCTTACTTTATGATCACAATAGACGCATCATCGCAGCCATCCACGCCGGACGAGCTGGAGCCTTTAAAGATATCGTGACCAAGACCATCACCAAGATGCAAAAGAGCTTTCAGAGCGATCCGGCAGATATCATCGCCGTTCTCGGCCCCTCTATCGGTGTCTGCTGTTATGAGGTCGACAAAAAGATCGATGATGAGGCTTCAGGTCTGGGACTGGGATACGCCATAAGAAGAGATAAGGAGCGTTATCTCCTTGATGTCAATGCGATAATAAGAAGGCAGTTATTAAAAGTAGGTATCAGTGCTTCGAACCTTGAGGAGATCGATCGCTGCAGCTCTTGCCATAACGATACACTCTTCTCCTATCGGGCTGATGGAAAAAGGACAGGAAGGATGGCTGCCCTCATCGGGCTTACGCCCTGACCTTTGCAGCAAGTTGCTCAGGTAACAGTCCAAGAGACTCTTCGACCAGGGTCGTGTTCCCATGCGTGATAAACTCATCCGTATACTCAAATGAGGTCACCTCGATGCCCGTAATACTCTCTTTTGCCAAAAACTCCAAAATAGCACTACCGACACCACCCATCATGGCACTGTCACTAAAGACGTACCAGCGACTATGCTTCTGAGCCATCTGTCTCAACATAACCTCATCCAAAGGTTTGACAAAGCGCAGGTCAAGCAGAGAGACCGGCTCATCCATAAGCTTCATAGTCTTAGCCGCACGCCCTACGCCGTTACCGTAACCGATAAACAAGATGTCACTCTCATTTGAGACCAGCAGTTGTGACGTAGCCAGTTTAAAAGGTATAGACTCAGGAAGGTCTACATCAGCAAAACTTCCGCGAGGATAACGGACAGCACAAGGATGCGCATACTCGGCAGCAAAACCAAGCGCTTGATGCATCGACTTCTCATCACGCGGTGCAAACAGTGTCATATTTGGGATCGCCCGAAGGATGCTGATATCAAAGACACCCTGATGCGTCTCGCCATCCTCACCGACTATCCCGGCACGGTCCATGGCAAAGACGACCGGAAGGTCCATCAGGCAGGTGTCATGGATGACCTGATCATACCCACGCTGCAAAAAAGTCGAATAGATCGTCACAAAGGGCTTAAAGCCCTCCTTCGCCATAGCACCCATAGACGTAACAGCATGCTGTTCAGCTATAGCGACATCCCAGAAGCGTTCCGGATAGGTCTCCATCAGCTCCGTCATCCCGGTACCGCTTGGCATCGCTGCTGTGACACCGACTATCTTCTCATCGTTTTTGGCTAGATGTAACAGGGCTTCAGTAAAGATCTGTGTAGCACTCTTCGCACCAGCTTTTTTGTTTGCATTACCACTTTCACGGTCAAACGGTCCGACCCCATGCCACTTCTCATGCTGGCCCTCAGCGATCTCGTAGCCCTTACCTTTTGTG
This sequence comes from Sulfurimonadaceae bacterium, assembly GCA_030610325.1. Taxonomy (GTDB): domain Bacteria; phylum Campylobacterota; class Campylobacteria; order Campylobacterales; family Sulfurimonadaceae; genus BB26. The sequence goes on from JAUWRZ010000013.1 coordinate 11,336, forward strand.
GTCTGAGCATGGATGATCACTGGCCCGCCGATATTTCTAGCCATCTCAAAAGTCTCGATCAGGCTTTTGAGGTCATGTCCGTCTATAGGACCAATATACTCTATGCCCATCTCTTCAAACAAGATACCCGGTGTGATAAGTTTGAACGACTCCTCAAAACGCTTGGCGATGTAGTGAGCTCCCTCACCAAAGTTATCTACGAAAGACTCCGTCTTCTTCTTAAACTTCTGATAAAAAGGACCTGCCATCGCAGAGCTGAGCATTCGACTGATAGCGCCGATCGGTTTGGCAATACTCATCTCATTATCATTGAGGAGGATGATCATAGGGTATTTACGATCACCGAGCTCATTGAGTGCTTCATAAGCCATCCCCGCACTGATAGAGCCATCACCGATCATCGCGACCGGGATACGCTCGCCCTGCTCACCTTTTAAGGCGATGGCTTTTGCTGCACCCACTCCCAGTGAGATCGATGTAGAGCTGTGACCGGCTACGAAATAGTCATCCTCACACTCACTTGGCTTGGTATAGCCGCACATCCCGTCAAACTGACGAAGCGTATCAAAATCATCCCACCGGTCTGTCAAAAGTTTATGAGCATAAGCCTGATGTGAGACATCAAAGATAAATGGGTCTTTTTTGGAGTCAAATACTTTATGCATCGCGACTATCAACTCTGTCGCTCCGAGTGTCGAGCTTAGATGTCCGCCATTCTTACTGACGACTTCCAATATCCGCTCACGAATATCGGAGCAGACTCCCTCGAGCTGCTCAATATCATATGATGTTATATCCATTGGTTCTGTAGTTCCTATCATAAGACTGTTTAGGGGTGCACTCTACTACAGTGCACCTCTAAAAAGCCTGAATATTTTTGGAGCACTATCAAATGTGCTTCAAGACTAATCAGAAAGGGCTGCACGTTTGACACGTTCATACCGTTTCATCACTTCAGAGTCGATGTTTCCTATATCACTTATCGCGATCACTCCGCCTTTACTGATCGCACTGTCAGAGACCACTTCCACATGGATCAGACTCCCAAGGCTCTCAGATAGTGGACCATGATCAGCAGGGTTCACACGAAGCGTTATCTTAGATGCGCCCTGAAGCTCGGTGATCAACTGTGATGCCAGCTTTAGCGCGATAGTGTTGGATGACTCAGCTATCTCGACACTGATCACCTCCTTGGCAATATCCAAAGCCGCCTGCAGTAGCTCCTCTTTGATTCCTGAGAGTGCGTTCTCAAACTTGTCTGCACTCTCTTCGAGTGTCTTGATCGAAGCTGAGAACTGCTCCATGCCATCACTCTTGTTCTGGACTGACTCCTCCTCTACCTGAGTGCGTCCTGCCAGGATGCCTTCTTCATAGGCCTCTTTTCTCGCACTTTCAAGCTCCGCTTTAAAAAGCTCTTCACGCTCCTCATATCTCATCTGTATCTTGATGAAGTTGGATGTGACATCTTCAGTCTTGCTCAGTAGTGACACCACCATCTCATCGCGAGAAGATGCACTCTCTGACGAGCGGGCACTGACTGCATCACGCTCCTGCTCTTTATGCTCTGCAGTTACCTCCTGAGCACTGTCTATCGCTTCTTCCTGCTCATCATGGGCCCCCATCGAAAAGACTTTGAACTTGTATTTACTGATACTGTGATCTTTCATCTTCTCCTGGTTTATTACCGATTCCATAATTTACTCGACCATCTCATCAGTCTCTCCTACTTGCAAGATACCCTGCTCTGCGAGCTGCTGCACGACCTCTACTATCTTACGCTGCGCACCTTCGACCTCTTTGACTTTGACCGCACCAAGGAACTGCATCTCTTCGACAAAAGCATCTTTCGCGCGCTGTGACATGTTTCCGAAGAACTTCTCTTTAAGCTCCTCAGCTGAGCTCTTCAGTGCAAGCATCAGGTCTTTCTTATCCACCGTCTTCAAGATCTCACGTACACCATTATTGTCAAGTGAAGCGATATCCTCAAAGGTAAACATCATCTCTTTGATCGCCGAAGCAAGTTGCTCATCGATCTGTTCGATATGTGAGAGCGTGGACTTGGAGTCTTTTGCACCCAGGCGATTAAAGATATCTGCGACCGCGCGTGGTCCACCGACCTCTACTTTATAGGTGGCCAGTGATTCGAGTTTGGATTCGAGTACCGCACTGACCCGTTTGATGATAGAAGGCGAGATGTCACCCAGTTTAGCCATACGCATCGCTACTTCAGAACGAAGATCGTCTGAGAAGAAGCCTAAAGTCTCTGCGGCTGCAGTAGCCTCCATATGTGCCAGGATCAGTGCGATAGTCTGCGGATGCTCGTTGACGATAAAGTCAGCAAGCTGCTGCGGTTTTATCTTGGCAAGGTAAGCGAAGTTCTGCGTCGTCGTCATGGTCTTGGCAAGGCGGTCAAGTATCTTCTTCGCCTCAGTCTCACCCAGTGCTTTATAGAGGATCTCCCGTGCATAGTCCATACCTCCACTGTTGATATATTGATTGGACTGAATGATCGCATGAAACTCTTCAAGTACTGCCGTCGCAATACTCTTATCGATAGAACGACTTGATGCCAGATATTTGGAGATGGCTGTGATCGACTCTATGTTCATATTGGTAAAGACCTGTGCTGTCACCTCTTCACCAAGCTGCAACAGCAAGATGGCGATCTTCTCCGCCATGTTCATCTCTTCTATTGCTGTCTGCTGCTCTTGCGAAAGGCCACTCATATCTACTCCTGTCCACTACCGGCAAATCTGTCACTGCCTTCATGCTCTTCTTGGATAAGTATCTGCAGAAGATGTGCTATCTCTTCAGGACGCTCGTCTACCTCAGTCCTCACCTTCTCTATCAACACCTCATATTTGAGCTCATCCTCATTAAGGTTCGAGCCGGCACCAAGCTGGTCTTCGACCTTTCGTCGCATCTGCTGTACCTTCTCGACAAGGTCCTCCTCCTCATCATCTTCGATATCCAGGACAGGTCGCTGCTGATCTTCATCCTCTTTACTGAACTCAAGCATACGTTCAGAGAAAGGAAGGATGACCTTACGGTAAGCGATGAACAAGATCAGGGCTGCAAACAGATACTTCAACAGTGGTGCGAATGGTCCCAGATAGGTCTCGGCAATATCTGTATACTTCGAGACTCCAGTCTTAGGAGAACCGGTACTGCTCTCAAACTGGAAATTACGTACTGAGACCTGATCTCCACGGGCATCATCGATACCTATACTCTGCTTGACAAGCGAAGTGATCGCCTGAAGCTGACTCTCATCAAGTGCCAGATAACTCTTCTCATCACTCGAGTTGCCATCGGCATCGGTTTGAGACTTATATTTTCCATCGACTACTACTGCTGCTGTTATACGTCTGATAGACGCGAACTCACCCTTGGTCGTCGAGACTGTCTTTGAGATCTCATAATTGGTCGTACCGGTGTTTTTCGTATAACTCTCACTGCTCTGCTGCGATGAGAGCCCCTCCACAGGCCCGATATTACTTACCGTCCCGGGAACTCCACCGACCTCTTTTGGTTTAGTGCCTTCACGGGTCTCTTCATGAGACTGCTCACTGCGTACCACGTTCTCAGGGTCGAACTTCTCTGATGTCGAACTACGCTGTGAGA
>JAUWRZ010000524.1 GCA_030610325.1 Sulfurimonadaceae bacterium
AAAACCCTTTGTCATCGAGGACCTTATCGCCGTCATCCAGAAAGTGACCAAGAAGATCCTGATGACACGTGAGCTGGCTGCCTACAAAGAGACCCTCGAGATAAAAGTCCAAGAGCAGGTCGATGAGATCAACAGACAAAACGACTTCATCGCACAGCAGGCCAGACTGGCCAGCATGGGTGAGATGATCAACAATATCGCCCATCAATGGCGCCAACCGCTCAACCGGATAAACTCCAATGTCGCTGTTATCAGCAGTGTGCTCAGGTCGGCTAACAGCGACCGGACTCTCTTAGCCCGTAAGATCACAAACATCAAACTAAACACCAAATACATGTCCGACACTATAGAGGACTTTTCCAACTTCTTTCACCCTGACAAGCAACAGACACACTTTAAGGTACACAAAGTACTACAGGGAGCACTAAAACTGATAGAGTCACGTACCAAAGGTGTCGATATCATGATCGATGCCGATAAAGACATCGCTGTCTTTGCCTTTGAGAAGGAGTATCAGCAGGTGCTACTGGCTATCTTAAACAATGCTATTGATAATTTCGAGTCCAAGAGTGTCAAGAGACGAAGGATAGATATCATGATAAAAGTGAACGAGGAGATAGTATCTCTTGAGATCGAAGATAATGGCGGCGGTATCGGGGCAGAGGATATAACACATATCTTCGATCCCTATTACACGACAAAACATCCTCAACTTGGGACCGGTCTGGGACTCTACATGGCAAAGATGCTTGTAGAGAACAGTATGGGTGGTCAACTGAGCGTAAAAAATTCAAACGGCGGGGCCTCTTTTAAAGTAGAGATCGCCAAGGAGGTAAATCATGAACGGTAAGACTATACTCTATGCAGAAGATGATCAAGAGAGCAGAGAGAACTATGCATACGTACTTAACACACTTTTTGACACGGTCTACACAGCTGCTGATGGCTTAGAGGCATTGCGCATCTATAATAATGAGGCACCTGATGTCTTGCTACTGGACATCACCATGCCGGGTATGGATGGTCTTGAACTGGCCAGTATCGTCCGTGAACAGGACCAAAAGAGCCATATCGTCATGTTGACAGCGCACTCTCAAAGAGAGAAGCTACTGCGAGCAGTAAACCTTAAACTCGACGCGTACCTTATCAAGCCGATGGATGATGTCCTGCTGCTAAACGCTATGAGAAAGATCATCAAAGAGATGGATGATGATAAGAAAGTATCTCTTGTACATAGTCTGCTTTGGGATAAAGAGCACCACCTACTCTACTTTGAGAAGAAAGTACTTAAGACTACGAAGAAAGAGACGCTGCTATTGGACCTTCTGGGAAGGAAGGCGGGAAGTTTCTTCTCCCGTAACAGTATCATCTTACATGTCTGGAGTGATGAGATCCATGATGAGACCCATGACCATAAACTGACTCAACTCATCTATCGGTTAAACACCAAGATCAGCACGGTCGTTGATGAGGATGAACCATTGATCGAAAACAGCTATGCTTATGGTTATAGGATAAACACCTAGATATAGCATACACTGAGACTTTACATCGTGTCATACTAAACCATGATTAACCCATCCTATGATAGACTCATGCCAAATTATCCCGGTAAGACCAAGGCATGATGTGAAAGCAAGTTCTGAAGTATTAGCTCGTAAATAT
>JAUWRZ010000340.1 GCA_030610325.1 Sulfurimonadaceae bacterium
AAGCCTATGTGGCAATTTATAGGATTATGTTCTCTATTTATACACGATGATGGCCTATTATCATCACATCAGACATACTGTGTTGTATACTACATCAATACTAGAGATAAAGGCTTGATGATGGAAAAAGGAAGCAAGAGAATAACAATAGACCAAGAAACCTTTGATATGCTGGAGAGTATCGCTAAAGATAGAGGTATGAGCAAAAAAAGTGCCGCTGAGACAGTGCGTGCAGCTCTTCCGAGTATCATCGAAGAGTATAAGCGACTATCAGATGCGAACAGTGTCGATATAACAGAAAACACACTTGAGAGGCTGAGTCACTTCCAAAATGCCAAGATGCTGCCAAAAAAGTTGCAGGGAAGTCTGGATGTGATCATCGAGTTCTTCATCTCTGAGAAGAAGCCAGAGCTGCTTGAGAAGATCAGCGGTATCTGATCTAAAGTTTGATTTTCAATACTGAAAGATCTAGACTATGCAAACACTAACATGCAGAGTCATCAAACGATATTTGGATACTCTCTTAGTGTTATCAATGTTATTGATGTCAGGGTCCGGGTATAAGAAAGTCGTGATCTATGACACTGTATCCATCGGGATTTGACCTGTAGTCTAGAGAAATCGCGATCCGTCTATTGCTTTGACAATGACTATGAGTCTATACGCGTTGAGGTTGATATGGGATTTTTACAAATTTGATGCCCTGACGCAGAAAATTCAAAGTCTCAAAATCCGCACAATAAACATTTTCAACGACTACGCGCATAGAGGCTAAAAAGATGAAGTATTGATGAAGAGACGGAAAAAAAGTTGGTTTTATGTGATAAAGGTCACCCGGTAAAGACCGGGTGCGATCTAAAGGATCAGTGAGGGGTTATGCAGTGACTTTTTTGTAAAGGTCTTCTACTTTTCCACCGGCGTAAGTGATAGGAGAACAGAACACTGTGTAACATACTGATGTAGCTTCACCGACATAACCAGCAGCTTTTGCATTGACTACGTTGTCAAGTTTAATATCAGTAAGTACTTTCTGTGCACGTTCGTTACCAGCTTTACGTGCGTCAGTGATAGTCGTCTCAATTGAACTAACTGTATCTTTTACAGTGTCTTTGACTTTATCTGAACCTGTGTGCGCAGCATCGCTGATTGCAGATTCGATGCTCTCAACGCTCTCTTTGATAAGTGTAGCAGCGTTCTCTACTTTCTCAAGGACGATGTTCTTAGCCGCTTCTTCTGTCTTTGCTTCAGTTGCTTCAGCTTTTGGAGCCACTTTTGCTGCTGTTTTAGGAGCCGCTTTCTTTGTTACAGGTTTTGTTGCTGCTTTTGGAGCCGCTTTTTTAGGTGCAGGTTTTGCTGCTGCTTTTGAAGCCGTCTTAGGCGCTGCTTTTGTAGTATTTGTATTATTTGCTTGAGTTGCCATAGTGTGTACCTTATGTTTTATAAAAATTTATTTGTTAGTCGACATCGGCGTACCGTGCCTGACATGAGTAGAATTATAGAGAAATCTATATTAACATATACTTATGTTTTGAATAATAAATATTTATATTATGACAATAGTGTGATAGTGATTATCTATACCCTTATTATGGTTAGGCGACTATCTTGTCGTTCGCCTCCATCGCATTGTCATAGTATAAGAAACGAGACCTTAGGATGCCAGAGTAAAAGATTGTCTTGCAAGCGTCACAAGTAAGGAGATGTACTGTTTAAGTATTACAGGGCTATGTACCATATAGCTTCATACAATCGCTGGTCTTGATACTGCATTGTGGTGGACGACTATCGATGAACATCTGTATGATCGATCCAGGACGATATTGCCATACGAGAGCTACTACACATGTCGATCGGTACCCGTCTATATAAGCAAAAAGATTTGTTCAAAAGCAAAGAAACTATATTGATATTAGTTAATATGTTCTATTAATCACTTCCCAGATATGCTAATGATCATCCAGCCACTGGACTGTTCTTATCGACTACGACAACAAGCAGTAAAGTAGCCGCTATGCTCTACCTAGATCTGCGTCTATTACAATTCCGTATCTCCAGAAAGAATGACGATCATTACTACACTATAACTCAGCACCACTCTTTACTATATCAAGCCCATACTTCTCCCTCAGCAGGAGTATGGACTTTGAGAGGGCCTGTCATCATCCAGGTCAAGTAACGATGGGTCGCCGCGTTCTCCTACGATGAGAGGCTTTCCGACAAGGGAGATATCTCTAGTGCGTTCGGCGGAGGCAAAAAAGCTGTCTAGATCAAGGTGAAGTATCATGCAAATAGGATTTGGCTATATGATTAATAAACATCTTTTCATTTCATTGTGTCATCATAAATTTCCTTGCTACTGCTGCATCGTCTCTGTCGCTTCTCGCAAACGCGACAGCTGATAGTGCTTGACATCCTTTGGTATCATATCAGATACCGGCCGGCAAAGATTAAAAAGCCTCAGCAACATCTCAAGCTCCTCCCTGTCTTCGTTCGTCTTATCATCTTTGGCCAACAGTTCGATAGCCCTTGCCTCTCCGCTTACAACCATAAAATCGATAAGCGTATAGATCGTCCAGATATACATCATAATAGCCGCAAAGATGAGACCAATTCCCAAAATACCTGGCAGATCAAACAGCGGGATCGAGACTGCGCTGATCAGAAACAGCAATGTGAAGATCCCGACCTTTTTTGTGATCGACTCTTTGATGGTAAGACTTGTCATGAAAGGTTCCTTTATCGTTTTGTATTTATAAATATTAACAAAACAAGGTTCCGATGTCCGGCAAAAAAGACAGACATCAGCCATATTACTTGCTATACTGCACAAAATGAAGTGAGGAGATGAGATGAGAGACGAACTCTTCGAACTAGAAGACCAGGGGCACGGTTCGACTGTCGAGGACATCGCCTCCATGCTAGACCACCTCCCCGGTATTGTCAGAGCACAGCCCACACCGAAAAAAGCAAAAGCTGCGCTCCTGGAGGTCTGCGAAGCCCTGGTCAAGTCCATTCAAGAGAAGAAGCCCTCCGAACTTGCCGCCTTGATCCCTGAGATAGTCGAAGGACTCTATGTGAGACTCCTTGAAGACAAAGAGGCGCAGGAGCGGTTCAGACAGGTGAAGCGTGCGGAACAGGAACTCAAGCGACACCATAATGCTCAAGCTGACAACAAGACAAGACCCTTTAAAAAGAGAGAAGCACTTAGAAGAGAGAA